>WFTL01000171.1 GCA_015485495.1 Planctomycetaceae bacterium | reverse complement strand
CACGCAGTCTGACGAAAGCCACTCATCCGGTGCACCACAACAATCAGAACAGCTTCTCGAAACGGCAGCCAGCGTGCTGCACACGTCGGTACAAAACGTAAAGTCCGGATACAACACGTTCCCGAAAAATCCCCTGTCAGCAGAACTCCACCAGCCGGTAGGCCTCCCCCTGAAAATGTTCAGACATCATCGTTGCAGTCGTTCGCGACTGTATCACGGACAGCATCATGGACAGCGGACAACGTTTGTTCAGACCGCCGACAGCCATCATACTCAGACGGTCCTGTGCGATCGGGAAGGGAACAGATGATCGGGGAGTCAGCCGAATGATGGTGCCAGTGGTTCGGGGGCAGGCGGCGGGATGGTGCGGTGTTCTGCACGGTATGCTGCTGACTGTTCTGGCGGGAATCCCGAACCTGCCTGTCCAGGCGAAAGAACCGCTCATTGCATCGATTTCCTGTGAGATCATCCGGGAAAACCGATCCGGGACCGGGCGGACCTGGTTTCATCCGCGCGTCTGCATGCTGCCGGATGAATCCGGACACCCGATCGCTCTGATGACACTGCAGGAAATCGGGGGCTCTGACTATTTCGGCCCGGTGCACTGGTCGCTGTCCCGGGACCTGGGGCGTACCTGGACGGACCCGCAGCCGATTCCCGCACTGGGAAGAGCCCCCGTGGCCGGCCGCGACGACGGACTGGAAGCGGGAGTCTGCGATGTCGTTCCGCAGTATCATCCGCCCACCGGGACCGTGATCGCGCTGGGACACGTGGTATTTTACAAAGGCCCGTATTTCGCGCGCGACGAACAGCTTCCCCGGTATCCGGTCTATGCGGTTCGTGCGGCCAATGGAACCTGGTCGGAACGCCGCATTCTGCAGTGGAATGATCCCCGATCCCGGGAATGCGAGATTTATACGAACAACTGCGGACAGCGCGTGGTCTGTTCGGACGGAACCATTCAACTGGCGTTTTCTTTCGGACAGCCGCAGACACCTCGGCGTGTGTGTGGCGTGCGGGCGGCCTTCGACGGTCGTTTTCTGACGGTGCGCGACGCCGGTCCCGCTCTGACGAACACGGCCGGGCGCGGTCTTCTGGAACCCAGCATCACCTGGTTCGATGAACGTTTCTGGATGACTCTGCGCGCCGAAGACGGTCGGGGATATCTGAGTGTCAGCCGGGACGGCATTCACTGGCGGAAACAGATTCCCTGGACATGGGACGACGGCACGCCTCTGGACATGTCGACAACGCAGCAGCACTGGCTGGAACACAGCGACGGACTGTTTCTTGTCTACACACGGCGGGACGCATCCAACGAAAACGTGGTTCGCTGGCGTTCACCGCTGTGGGTGGCCCGCGTGGACCCCAGACGGCTCTGCCTGCAGCGCAGCACGGAACGGGTCATTCTGCCGCTGGTCGGAGACGGTATTCGGGAACCGGATCAGGTGGCTCTGATGGGAAATTTCCATGTCACGGCCGTCAGTCCGCGGGAATCCTGGGTGACAGTCGGCGAATGGATTCCGAAGCAGCAGGCCCGCGGCAACCTGCTGCTGGCCCGGATCCGCTGGTCTGTTCCCAGCCGACGGTCTCTGTGGTAAACGACGATCCTCTTTCCCGAACTTCCCGAACGGGTGCTGCCGTCTGCATGAATCTGCCGCATGGTTCTTTGCCGAAACGAAGCGCCTGCCGATCCGGTGAAACGGCTTTGATCCAGCTGCGTCTGAAACCTTTGCTGTACCTGATCTGCCTGCTGGCCGATTTTTCCGGCTTCATGGTGGTGTTCGCTGTGACACGGCAGCTTGCGGAACAGCATGCGCCACTGTGGTATCTGGGTCTGGCCGGAGCGGTCTTTGCCGGCAGTTCGGGCGCCGCCAATGTGATCGGAGGTCTGGTGGCGCATCGCGTGAACGACCGGGCCGTCTTTCTGTTCGGTGCCGTCGTCATGGTTCTGGCGGTGGCTCTGTGCGCATCGGGCGATCCGGGGGCACGACTGTTTCTGCTGCGTTACGCTCTGCTGGGTATCGGACTGGGGTGCATTTATCCGACACTGATCGGCTGGCTGAGCGCCGACCAGGACGCTCATGCCGATCGCCGCGGCGTCAGCCGCACGCTGATACTGTACTGCATCTCCTGGAACCTGGGCATGATGTGCGGACAACTGGTGTCCGGATCCCTGTTCCTGAAAGGTCTCAGCCGGCTGTACGCGGTGGCCGGCGGAACGGCGGGAATCAACATCGTTCTGGCGCTGCTGGCAGTCGGAATCGTTTCGCGGCGTTCACCGAGGCGGGCGGATGGGGCATCATCCGTTCCGGCAGAATCACCGTCTCCGACGGCCGACGGGCTCTGGACAACAGCGCTGCGGTTTCGTCGGCTGAGCTGGATTGCGAATCTGGGCGGGACATTCGGAGGCAGCCTGATTTTCCATCTGCTGCCGGATCTGGCCGTGTCGCTGGGAATGGCTTCCGACAGTCATGGCAGTCTGCTGGCCTGGTGGCGCGGCGTGGTGATTGCCACGTACGGGGCGATGCACGTGTTCGGATTCTGGCACTATCGACTGGCTGCTTCCGTGGCATCTCAGCTTCTGGGTGTGGCCGGACTGCTTCTGATTGCCACCGCCCCGTCGGCCGGATGGCTGCCTGAAGGAATTCCTTCTTCCGTTCTGCTGCTTCTGGGCGTCACCCTGCACGGACAGCTTGTGGGTTACAATTATTTTTCCGGCCTGTTTTACAGCACCGCCGGAAGTGTCCGCAGCGGCCGGACGCTGGCAGCGGGAATCCATGAAGCGACTCTGGCTGTCGGCATGGCAGCCGGCACGCTGACAGGCGGTGTTCTTGGCAGCACGCTGGGAAAATCGACGCCCTGGCTTCTGGCGGCCGCCGTCCTGTCCGGGCTGCTGCTTCTGCAGGCGGCCGCCTGGATGTCCTGGCTGCATGGAGATCTGCGATCCGCCGCAGCAGCCGGCCGACGGACCGTCTGCGAAGAAGGAGCATCATCATGACCTGCCGTGTTCCGACCATTCGCGATGTGCGTGCGGCCGAGGCGGTTGTCCGGAAACACATCAGTCCGGCTCCCCTCATTCGGTCCTGGCCGCTGGAATCGGCTCTCGAACTTCCGCCTGGACGGCGTGTGTGGCTGCGCGACTATGGCTGGACGCCGGTCGGATCCTTCAAACTGATGGGGGCGATCAACTGGGTGGCCGGGAATCTGGAACGAATCGGCCACCGTGCCATTGCTGCCGATTCATCGGGGAATTTCGCGTCCGGCATCGCCTGGGCGGGGGCTCAGTACGGCAAACGTGTCATTGTCGTCATGCCGGATACGGCCCCGCGCATCAAATGCGAACGGACACTGTCGTTCGGAGCGGAAATCCGCCGCTACGAAGCGGCCAGTGATCACCGAACAGGAGCCCGCATTCGCACCGTCCGTGAAGTTGCCGAACAGGAAAACGCCGTGCAGGCATCTCCGTACGACGACCCGTACGTCATTGCCGGCAACGGCGTGGGCGGTCTGGAAATCGTGCAGGAACTGCGGCGGATGGACCGGTCGCTGTCGCACTTCGTCTGCGCCGTCAGCGGCGGCGGGCTCATGGCAGGCCATGTTCTGGCCATTCGCGACGGTTTCCCGGAAGCACAGATCACGGGCGTGGAGCCGGCGGGAGCCGACGACTTCTGCCGTTCACTGCGCGAACGGCGACGGATACGGATCGACCATCCGCAAAGCATCTGTGATGGACTGCTGTCGTACGATGTGGGAGAACACAACTGGCCCATTCTTCGGGACGGCGTGTCGGCGGCTGTGTCCGTCGCGGATCTGCAGGTTCGTCGGGCCATGAAGTGGCTGTACGACCATCATGGTCTGCGAACCGAACCGTCGGGAGCCATCGCGGTGGCCGCGCTGCTGGAAGGGCAGGTGGTCCCTGACAGCGACGGCGACATCGTGGCGGTCATCAGCGGACGCAACGTGGATGATGACCGATTTCGCGACTGGATCGATGTTCCGTCGGACAGGTAACAGAGCGCCTCAGATCGGGGAGTATCGAAACATGAACAGATGCGTGCACGTTCTGCTGCTGCTTCTGCCGCTGCTGGCCTCCGTCGCACAGGCCGACGAACGATCTGAATCATCCGGCGTTTCTCCGGCAGACCGCCTGCCGGACGGAAAACCATCTGCGAAAATTCTGCTGATCGGCAAGGCCCCCGATCATCCTCACGGAACGCACATGTATCTGCACACACAGCGGCTTCTGGCCCGCTGTCTGGAAAACACACCGGGAATCACGGCGACCGTCAGCAGCGGCTGGCCCTCCGATCCGCCGGTTCCGGACGATGTCGATGCGATCGTTCTGTATGCAACGCCGGGAGCGGAATTCCTTCTGGATGGTCCTGGCAGTCGGGACTTTCAGCAGATGATGCGGCAGGGAACCGGCCTGGTGACGATTCACTGGGCGTCATCGGTGTACAGACGCAACCTGGACCGTCTGGGGGACCGCTGGATGGATCTGCTCGGCGGCACCTGGGTGTCCAACGACGGCCTGCATACGGGAACGTCCCGGCTGAAACAGCTTCTTCCCGATCACCCTGTCTGCCGCGGGTGGGAACCTTATGAACTGCGCGACGAATTCTATCTGCGCCCGATTCTGCGAAGCGGGACGCCTCTGCTCCAGGTGACCGTTCCTCAGGAGGATGTGGTGACCGGCTGGGTGCTTCAGCGCAGTGATTCGGGACGGGCGTTCGCCACGACGCTGGGGCATTTTTACGACAATTTCCGAATCGAAGCTTTCCGGAAAATGATTGTGAACGGCATCCTGTGGACCGCTCATGTCGAAGTCCCGCCGCAGGGCGCCCCCGTGGACATTCCGGAATCCCTTCTGAAGCTGCCGCCTGCTCCGAAACCACAGTGATTCAGACGGACGGCACCGTTCCGCGAAGCAGCCTTTCCGAATCGCATGACACATCCGGGCTGCAGAACGTGCTCGTGGTTTCCGGTCGCCGGACAGGTCTCGATCGGTCCGTTCGGGCCGTCGGCCCCGGGCCTGCTGATGCTGCCAAAAGAGGAAGGGCGCAGGAGCGTCGATTCTTCCCGGCAGGGCAGCCTGGTTGACAACAGGCGGGGATCGGTGACGATACCGCTCCGGCTGCCGTGGAGCCGGAATCGGATCGGCCCTTTGCGAGGGATTTCTGTGGAATTCGAAGCCAACCAGCGACGCTACGCGCCTCCGGAACGCCCTGTGGCTGTCATCTGCATCGACGGCTGTGCAGACGAATATCTTTCGGTTTCCATGTGCCATGGAAAAATGCCGCACACGGCCGAACTGTGCCGGCGCGGGTACCGCGGGCTGGCCCGCGGTGTGGTTCCCAGCTTCACCAACGTCAACAACGCATCGATCGTCACGGGAGTTCCGCCGTCCGCACACGGCATTGCCGGCAATTTCTTTCTCAATCCCGACACCGGTGAAGAAGTGATGATGAATGCACCGGAATTTCTGCGGTGCGGCACGCTGCTGACGGCCGCGGCCGATGCGGGACGGAAAGTGGCGTTCATCACCGCCAAGGAGAAACTGCGAACGGTTCTGGGCAACGGCATCGTCTCCCGCGGCGGGATCGCCTTTTCGTCCGAAAAGGTGGATGAAGCGCGGGCTGCTTCGCATGGCATCGACGGAGCCGAATCGATCGTCGGGCGGTCGCGTCCGGAGATTTATTCGGGCGATGCGTCCGTGTATGTTCTGGAAGCCGGTGCGGCTCTGGTGGAACAGGGCCGGGCGGATTTTCTGTACCTGTCGCTGACCGACTACATGCAGCACCGGTATCCTCCGGAAGCACCGGAAAGTCTGGAATTCCACGCGGCCCTGGATGAACAGATCGGACGTCTCCTGCAGGCCGGCTGCCTCGTGGCGGCGACGGCCGATCACGGCATGAACGGCAAAAACCGGGCCGATGGCGCTCCCAATGTCATCTACGTGGAATCGCTTCTGACGGATCGATTCGGGCCGATCGCCCGGGTCATCTGCCCCATCACGGATCCGTACGTCGTCCATCACGGGGCTCTGGGCGCTCTGGTGATGGTTCATCTGCAGCAGGGAGCGCCGGAAGCGGACGTGATTCGGTTTCTGGATGAACAGGACGGAATCACGGAAGTCCTCACCCGCTCCCAGGCTGCTCGGAAACTGGAACTGCCTCCGGACCGCATCGGCGATCTGGTGGTTCTGTCCGGCCGCAGTGTGGTGCTGGGAAAAACACCGGAACACCACGATCTGAGCGTTCTGGAAGGCGGCCTGCGGTCTCATGGCGGCCGCTATGAACAGATGGTGCCCTTTCTGCTGAGCGAACCGCTGACCGACGGGTACCTTCAGCGGGCCCGCATGGATCCCAGAAATTTCGACATCTTCGATTTCGCCTGCAACGGAACACGGAACGACCGATCATGACACGGGAACTGCCTTCTTTCATTGCCGGGGAGCCAGTGACAACCGGTCGCTGGCTGGATGTGCATTATCCCTGGGACAATTCTCTGACCGGCCGGGCCGCAGTGATCGGACCGGACCACCTGGAACGGGCGATCTGTGCGGCGGTGGACGGTGCCGCAAAACCGCTCACCCGCTTCGAACGGCACGACATCCTGCGGACCGCGGCCGGCCTGCTGGCAGAACGGCGCGACGAATTCGCCGGGCTGATCACCCGTGAGGGAGGCATGTGCATTCGCGAAACGCAGTACGAACTGGGGCGCAGTTCGGATGTTCTCGAATTCGCCGCGATGGAGGCTCTGAAGGACGACGGACAGATTTTCTCCTGCGATATTTCGCCTCAGGGAAAACCCCGGAAGATTTTCACGTTTCGGCAGCCGGTGAAGCTGGTGGCGGCTGTCTCACCATTCAATCACCCTTTGAATCAGGTCGTGCACAAGGTGGCTCCCGCGATTGCCGCCGGAGCTCCCATGCTGCTGAAACCCAGTGAAAAAACGCCTCTGACGGCTCTGAAATTCTGTGAGCTGCTTTATGAAGCCGGTCTTCCCGGCTGGATGCTCAGCGTGTTCCTCGGCGACATCGACGAAGTCGTCACGCCCATGCTGACCGATCCGCGTGTGGAACTGGTGTCGTTCACAGGATCCGTTCAGGTCGGAAAACAGATCGCCCGCACAGTCGGTTACAAAAAACTGTGTCTGGAACTGGGAGGCAATTCTCCGCTCATTGTGCTGGACGATGCCGATCCGGCAGAGGCGGCGGCCCTGGCGGCAGAAGGCAGTTTTCGCAATTCCGGTCAGCGGTGCACGGCCGTCAAGCGGATTCTGGTGCAGGAATCGATTCTGGAAGAGTTCGTGGAACGGCTTGTCGAAAAGGCTCGAGAATACACGGCCGGAGATCCCGAAGATCCGGACACCCGGGTGGGCACGGTGATCGATGAAGCGGCGGCTGCGGTTCTGGAATCGCGGGTGCAGCAGGCCGTGCAGGACGGCGCCACGGTTCTGCTTGGCGGCCGCCGTCGCGGAGCCCTCATGGAACCCACCGTGCTCCGCGACGTGCCGCGCACCTCGGAAGTGGTGGTGCAGGAAAGCTTCGGTCCCCTGGCTCCCGTTCTGCCCATCCGGGATCTGGATGATGCCATCGCCTGGTACAACAGCGGGAACTTCGGCCTGAGCACGGCGGTGGTCACGAACCGTCTGGATCGGGCCCTGCAGGCTGTTCGGGAACTGCGCACAGGAACCACGAACATCAATGAAATCCCCGGGTTTCGAATCGAATCCAGTCCGTTCGGAGGAGTGAAGGATTCCGGACTGGGCATCAAGGAAGGAGTGATCGAAGCCATGAAGTACATGACGAATGTGAAGACGTTCAGTCTTCCGTGGGGCTGATGATCAGAACAGACTGCCGGAATACGGAATCCATGGAACGAACAGACAACGACTATCTGCTGCTCACGCCAGGTCCGCTGTCCACATCGCCGACTGTCCGGCTGGCGATGGATCGCGACTGGTGCACGTGGGACGATGACTACAACCACGGTGTGGTGACACCCATCCGACGGCGGCTCGTGCAACTGGCCACGTCCGCCTGTCCGGACGAATACACCTGTGTGCTCATGCAGGGCAGCGGTACGTTTTCCGTGGAAGCGACGATCGGCACGGCTGTTCCGTCAGACGGACAGCTTCTGGTGCTGGCCAACGGGGCCTACGGAAACCGTCTGGCTCAGATTGCCGAACGACTGAACATCGATCACATCGTGCATGATTCGGGGGAACTCGATCCGCCCGATCTGCGGCGGCTGGAAGAGGAGCTCGACGGCCGACCGGACCTGTCGCACGTGGTCGTCGTCCACAATGAAACGACCACCGGCATGATGAATCCTCTGGATGACATCGCGGGAATCGTGAAATCGCGGGACCGCGTGCTGCTGGTGGATTCCATGAGTGCCTTTGGCGGAGTGCCGCTGGATGTCGGCGAACTGGGCATCGACTACATCATTTCATCGGCCAACAAGTGCATTCAGGGTGTGCCGGGATTCGGCTTCATCATCGCCCGCCGGTCGCTTCTGGAACAGACACGCGGCCAGGCCCGATCGCTGTCTCTGGATCTGTACGATCAGTGGCGCGTCATGGAAGACGGGCAGGGCAAGTGGCGGTACACCAGTCCCACGCACACCGTTCGCGCTTTCTATCAGGCGCTGCAGGAACTGGATGAAGAAGGCGGCGTCGAAGCCCGGCACGCCCGTTATGCGGAAAACCAGCGGCGTCTGGTGGAGGGAATGGAGCGGCTGGGTTTTCAGTGCGTGCTGCCCAAAGCGTATCACAGCCCGATCATCACCTCGTTCCTCAATCCGGATCATCCCGACTACGAATTTCGCAGGTTCTACGATCTTCTGAAACAGCAGGGGTTCGTGATCTATCCGGGAAAGGTGACGGGAGTCGATTCGTTCCGCATCGGCACGATCGGTCACGTGTTTCCTGATGACATCGATCGGCTGGTCGATGCCGTGGAACGGTCCATGTACTGGACCTGATCATGATTCATCGCGGTTTCGCAAATGCGGGGATCGATCCGTCGCCGGTGAGGGTGCCCTGCAGAAGCCAGGCAAGAGAGAACCGAACCACACGGATGCTGCCGTTCTCGCCTTCTCCCAGCAGCCAGATGCCTCCTTCCGTCACTGTTCCCGGGCGGCCGGCTGTCAGAGACGAATAGGCGGCAGGACCGGGCTGAATCAGTCGTTTGACAGGCCAGGTCCGGCCGCCGTCGAAGCTGGCCCACACGGTGGCATTTTCGCGTTCCGGACCAGGGCAGTCGATGTTGCTGAAAATGAGGATGTCGTGGCCGGCAACAGGCAGACGTGTCAGACCGCCCATGCATCCGTAGGAACGCTGCTGGTCGCCATCCGGCAGAACGTCCACGATGGTCAGGTCGGTCCATGACTGTCCGCCGTCGCGGCTGACCGCACTGCGGCGGCGGGTGTTGCGGGGGCGCGCGTCCCAGTGGACCCGGGAATTGCAGCAGATTCGGCCGTCGGACAGTTCCGCCACGGCCGCTTCACCGGTGCCGTGTTCCGGAAACGGATCGCTCGTCTGCCAGGTCCGGCCACCGTCGTCGCTGTAGACGGCATTCGTGTAATGGTCGGGCCAGCGGGCTCGTTCGTTCTTTCCGGCGTAAAACCGGCTGGCTCGCAGCAGTCTCCCGCGCCAGGGCCCGTGTTTCAGCGTGATGCCGTGTTCGTTCATGTGCATCGACGGCACATGACCGAAACGATCGGGAAGGACGACCGGACGTTCGGGCTTCCATGTCCGCCCGTCATCCGTACTCCGCCACATGGTCAGAGGAGCCGGCGGATGATGGTCTTCCACAAAGACCAGAAGGTGGCCCGTGGTTTCGTCCACAGTGACCCCGCCTGCGTGCAGGCCCTGTTCGGCGATCGTCAGCGGATCCTCCCAGGTGACACCGCCGTCCGTACTGCGGCGCACGCGCACCTGTTCCCGGCCGCAGACAGCCAGCAGCGTTCCCTGAACACTGACCACGATGTTGGGAAAACGGTCATCTTCGAACAGCGTTGTGATCTGCAGCGGCCGGTCCTGAAGAAAAGGTTCCGGCGGACCATCCGACGGCGGCCCGGCGGCTGTGCCGACTGCGGCCGCCGCTCCCCACACGAACAGCAGACAGACACGCATCATGGAGTCGGCTCCCTCGACAGCGGACGGCGAACAGAAAGAACCGGTCCGCCGCATCAGACAGCCGGTCCGGAGACGCCGATCATCCGGGCCGGGCCGGTTCTGTCAAGCGGTCGCCGCACCGGCGCCGTATGACGACTGTCCGGCAGACGGGCCTGTAACGCCTGGAGGATTCCGCCGCGCGTGTGTAGCATGCGCGGTCGGCAAAGAGATCATCTGCGTCAGGGTGATCGAGTTTCGCGGACTTTGTCCGTTTTCCATCCTTCAGCCGAAGCATCCGTTTCATGAATGAAGACCAGGACACATCGTCAGAAGCGACTCAGGAAATCCTCCTGGACGATTCGGACGTGCAGACCGGCTACGCGAACTTTTGTCGGGTGTCGAGCACACCGGAAGAACTGATTCTGGATCTCGGGCTCAATCCCGCGCCGTTTGCGACCGGCCAGGTGACCGTCCGGATCGGTCAGCGCATCATCATGACTCCTTACAGCGCCAAGCGGCTGCTCAGCGCTCTGGCCACGGCCATCAGCCGCCATGAACAGGCGTTCGGTGTGGTGGAAACCGATGTGAGAAAACGTGTGCGTGCGGCCGGCAGTCAGGATGAACCGAACGCATCGTGAATCGCCCGCCGGCCCGGCACGAAAAGTTCTTCTGCCGGCATCTTGCCTTTTGCCTGCTGCTCCCGGAAGATCACTGACTGAATGATTGTCTTCCTGCAGACCACGTGTTCTGCACAAAAGCAGCGTCCTGCACCGAAGATGACAACGGGAGAAATTCATGAAGCCTGTCCTGAACACGCACCGCACGGTGCGGTGGTTCCTGCTGCTTTTGGTGCTGGCCGTATTTCCATTGGAAGTTTCCGGAGCACTGCGGGAATGGTCGGATGCCACGGGGCGTCATCGGTGGCGCGCGGAACTGTTTGCAGCCAGCGATGATCTGGCCGTTTTGCGAGATCGCAAAGGAAAACTGCATGCGGTCCAGGTGGATGAACTCAGCGAGGCCGATCGCGCATTCGTCCGGAAATATCTGGAACAGGGTGCTTCAGCGGTCAGTCGCCAGCAGCAGATGTGGACACTGAACTCCGGCCTGAAAATCAAAGGAACGGTGCTCGGATATCGCAGTGGTCCGGTGGTCATCGAAAATCGCAGCGGCACGCCGTATGTGAACGGAAAGCGTTTTCGTTCACTGGATCCGGTCTACCAGGCGATGCTCCCGAAACTCATCGCGGCCGTCGACGACGACAGCGTGCAGACGGAAGAGGACTTTCGGAAGTGGGCACGAAAACTGCGGCGGGAAAAACGGTCGATTCCCGTGGACGGTGTGCTCATGAAACTTCCGAACGGTGATGAATACGCAGTGCCGCTGTTTCTGTTTTCCGATGCCGATCGCCAGGTACTCGAGTCGGGGTGGGACAGGTGGAGTGCGGAACAGGCCGATCAGGAACAGAAGGAGCAGGAGAACGTTCTGCTGCGGGCGGAAGCAGCCGAATTTCAAAGACAGCGCAACGAACGGCGGCAGCAGCAGCAGGCCGCGGCACAGCGGCGCGAACAGATCGAACTGATGCAGCTTGGTCTGCTGGCCGTGGATGCGGGCGTGACGTCGCTGTGGGAAGTCCGGCTGATGCCGAACCCGGGTGTTCCGGGACGGCCCGTGCGCGTGGTGGTGCCCGCCAGAAACAGCCTGGCCGCTCAGCAGGCGGCTCTGCAGCGCAACCCGGGATACACGGTTGTCGGCAGTGTGCAGATCAGTCGCCGGTAGGCGAATCTCCGATGTGGGCCAGGACACCGGGCAGCCGTCTCCATTCGGCGTCGGAGCGTCTGTTCGGTCCTTGACTCTGCTGCCTGCGGACGGAATGATGCGAGTTCCGTTCGCCTTCCTTCGGTACCAGCGAAAGTGGTCTGCGATGAAACATGCGGCTGTCGTGTTGTCCGCGGTGATGATGACCTGGGGAGGAATCTGCTGTCGGGCAGCGGATTTCGATGAGCTGGCTGAAATGGTACCGATCGGCGCCAATGTCGCCCTGATCATCGATGTCGATCGGATTCTGTCCACGGACATGGCATCGAAGAACGGCTGGGGCAGTCCGGACGCCGTGGCGAATCGTCCCATGTATCTGCCGCCGGAAGCAGACCGGGTGGTGGTCAGCGCTCAGGTGGATCCGGTCCGGCGGTTTGCTCAGGCGTGGGAAGTGGCGGTGATCAGCCTGAAGGAATCGCTGCCCATGCGGCTCATTGCCCGAGCCGAAGGCGGGTACACCGATACGCTGAACGGCCAGGAAGTGGCCTGGGTGCCCAGCGACGCCTACTTCGTGTCCCTGGGAGAAAATATTCTGGGGCTGATTTACCCGGCGAATCGACAGGCCGTGTCTCGCTGGCTGCGCCAGAGACAGAACGAACTGGGAGGCATTTCCGATTATCTGCGGTCGTCCATCCAGGCGGTCAGCGCGGGCCCATCTGCTCCGCAGATGGTTCTGGCTTTCGATGCCCGGGACGCGGTTCAGCCGCACCGCGTGCACCAGGATGTGTCGGAATCGCCGATCGTGAAAGAACACGAACTGAATGTGGAAGAGATCACGAATCTGCTGGTTTCTCTTGTGGGCGCCCGTCTGAAAATTTCCATCAGCGACTCGGCCCGCGGCCGGGCGGAAATTTCCTTCGGACAGACGATTCCGTTCGACGCCGATGTCGCCAAAGCGCTCGTTCTGAATGCGCTGACGAATCTGGAAGCGGAACTTCCGGGAGCCGACAACTGGGTGTTCCGGGTCGAAGGCAGCATGATCACGGCTGAAGGCGACCTGGATGAGGAGGCATTGCGGCGGGTTCTGAGTGTCGTGGAAATCCCTTCCACGAAATTCAGCAGTCTCCGGGAAGAAGACACGGAATCCGAAGCATCACAGGATGAAATCGCCCGGCATTCTCTGGCCTATTTCCAGTCGGTAACGAAGCTGGTCGAAGGTCTGCAGAAACGGTCGAAATCCAGCAATGGAGACAACTTCTGGTTTGATCGTTATGCGAAAAAGATCGACCGGCTGCCGATTCTCCACGTCGATCCGGACCTGCTGGATTACGGGCAGAAAACGGCCGAAACACTGCGTTACATGTCCGGGAAGCGAAAAGGGGCCAATATCGATACGGGCGTGGCCCGGTCGAATATCAATGCCAGCGGCGGGTATGGATACGGTGATGGCTACAGCGGCGGGTACAACGGTTACTACGGGTACTATGGTTATCGCGGCGCCGGCTACGAAGATGTGACCAGCCGTTCACGTGCGGAATCGAAAGCGCACATCGCCGCCAAGAACCGCATCCAGGCCGGCGCCACGAAGACGAAAATCGAAGGCTTTCGGCTGATTGAAAACGCGACGTTTGAGATCCGCCGAACGATGACCGAACGCTACGGCATCGAATTCTGAACGAATGTCTGCCCGCGGATACGCGGGGCGAAAGAACAGGCCGGACACCGGGCAGCCGGCGGGGCATCACTGGATGGGAGCCATCAGCCGGGCCACTCGGACAATCAGCCGAAACCAGAACGGTGCTTCGGTGTATTCGGCAGCGAACACTTCGCGGCTGTCGGCGAAATCGTCTTCCAGCATGGCGGCCACCTGCCGGGCGAACTGCGCATCGGCGAACAGCATCGTGACTTCGAAATTCAGCCGCATGGACCGGTTGTCGAAGTTGGCGGTGCCCACAGCGGCCGTGTGGTCATCGATGAGCATGACTTTCTGATGCAGAAACCCTCGCGCGTAACGGAACACCCGCACTCCGGTCTGTTCCGCTTCTTCCAGATAGGAAAACGACGAATACCAGACGAGCTTCTGGTCGGGACGGTCCGGAATCAGGATCCGGACATCGACACCGCGGAGAGCAGCCAGCTGCAGAGCTGACAGAAGCTGCGGATCCGGCACGAAATACGGACTGACGATCCACAGACGTTTCGTCGCGCTGTTGATCAGGTCCAGAAAAAACAGGGTGCACGTTTCCAGATCATCCGCCGGCCCCGTCGGCATGCACAGAGCGATCATGTCGCTGTCCGGAGCCGGTTCCGGATGCCAGTTCAGTTCGTCTCGTTCCCGGGTGCGCCATTCCGGAATCGACCCGACCGCCCACAGCCAGTCCTCCACGAAGGACACCTGAACGCACTGCACCACCGGACCGCGGACGGCCACATGGGTGTCGCGCCAGGGCGTCAGGACAGGGTGGTGTCCCAGGTATTCGTCTCCCACGTTATGGCCGCCGACGAAAGCCGTGACACCGTCGACAATGACGATCTTGCGGTGGTTGCGAAAATTCAGACGAAACCGGTTGCCACGTCCTCTGGTCGTGTTGAACGGATGGATGGCGATGCCCGCCTCGCGCAGCTCGGCGATCCATGATTCGGACAGCCGGCTGCTGCCCAGTTCGTCATACAGTACGTACACGCGTACTCCGGCATGGGCCCGCTCGAGAAGAACGTTCTTCAGTCGTGTGCCGAGCCGATCGTCGCGCAGGATGTAAAACTGCACAAGAATGTACCGGCGGGCAGAAGCCATGGCCGCAAAGATCGCGTCGAACGTGTTCTGTCCGTTGATCAGCAGTTCCGCACTGTTGCGCCGCGTGGCCGGCAGCTTCGCCAGCTTCTGCAGCAGTTCCGTGTGAGGAAACGGATGATCGGCATCGGCATCGGTCAGAAGTTCCTGGTCACGCAGAACGCGGGCCGTTTCAGACATTGTGTCCGTGCTGTCCAGAAGTCCGCGACGGCGAATGACTTCATAGTCCCGAAACCGGGACTGCCCGAACACCCAGTAGGCCGGGACAGCGATCCAGGGAAACGTCAGCAGCGAAATTCCCCAGGCAATGGCGCCCTGGGACGTGCGGGTTTCCATGATGGCCTGAACGGCGGAAATCAGTCCGAGGCAGTGGGCCAGGAACACCAGGGCACTGATCAGCAGTTCCAGAGGAGGGCTGTGCTGCAGAACCGACCAGGCGGGTCCGGTGATGCTGAAAAGAAACCAGGTCATGGTCGATCGGCCGATACGAAGGTGCGTCCCGAGTACGCAGCAGGCGAAAGGTGCCTGCACATGATCCGGAATGACAGACGGCCATTCAATCGACGCGTCTGCCGATCCCGTGCAGACGCCTTCCTTCCGAAGCGGTTCCAATCGGCTTTTGGCGTCAGCGGAGGAGATTGCCGGTTTTTCCGTTCCGGCCACAGACGGACGTGACAGAACAGGTGACGGCTGCCACACTGACGGGCATGGATCCGTCTGCTTCCCACAGCGATACCCGGACGTTCTACGACCGGATCAGTTCGGTGTACGATCTGATCGCCGATGCCGGAGAACACGCGGCCCGGGACAAAGGGCTGCAACTGCTGCACGTGCAGCCCGGAGAACGGATTCTGGAAATCGGGTACGGGACCGGACGGGCCCTGGTGGATCTGGCTGAGGCGGCAGGACCGGAAGGGCACATCGATGGAATCGACGTTTCGTCAGGGATGCACGAGGTGGCGTCGAAACGTCTGGCCGAGGCCGGCCTGGCCGATCGCGTGACGATCCGAACCGGTTCTGTTCCGCCGCTGCCCTGGCCGGATGACCAGTTCGACGGGGTGTTCATGAGCTTTGTGCTGGAACTGTTTCCTGAAGCCGAAATGAAGGAGGTGCTCAGCGAGACGTTCCGGGTCCTGCGCCCTCAGGGCCGGCTGTCCGTGGTTTCCATGGCCACCGTTCAGGAAGGCGAACACGATTCTCTGCTGGAAAAAACGTACAAATGGCTGCATCGGCATTTTCCCCACATCATCGACTGCCGACCGATCGATGCAGCCGAAGTCATTCGGTCAGCCGGATTCTGCAGTGTGCAGGAAGAACGCCTGGAAATCTGGACCCTGCCGGTTGCCGCCGTCACCGCCCGGACACCCGCTTCGTAGATCTCCGTTCGCCCGTTCTGCGAATGTTTTCGTCCGGACCGCTTTATGACGTTTCGCCCGGACCATAGACTTTCGCTGGATCTGAAACAGGATGATCTGCAAAGCCGTATATGAAGTGAGTGGCCGGGGGACCTCCTGAGACGATGCGGTCTGAATCGGCCGGAGATCCCGGCAGAATGACGCGGATGAGAGGGGCAGGGGATGGACGCGGGAAGTCTGATCTGGCTGTTTTTCATTTTTTCGATGCTGCAGCCGATCTTCAGTCGCAAGCTGCTCGACGGCGCGCGCACGCGCCTGATCGCGAAGATTGAAAATCAGCGAGGTTCCCGTGTGATCCTGCTGGCGCACCGGCAGGAAACCATGAGTCTGCTGGGCTTTCCGCTGATGAAATACATCGACATCAACGACAGCGAAGAAGTGCTGCGGGCCATCGACATGACCGATCCGGAAGTTCCCGTGGATCTGGTTCTGCACACTCCCGGAGGACTCGTTCTGGCCGCCACTCAGATCGCCCGGGCCATCCATAAGCACCCGGGTAAAGTCACCGTGTTCGTTCCGCACTATGCCATGTCCGGAGGAACGCTGATCGCCCTGGCCGCCGATCAGATTATCATGAGCCCCCATGCTGTGCTGGGACCGGTGGACCCGCAGCTCGGCCAGTACCCGGCTGCTTCGATCCTGCGGGTGGTGGCTCAGAAATCCGTCGATGAAATCGACGATCAGACACTGATTCTGGCCGACCAGGCGGAAAAGGCCATCGCGCAGGTTCGATCGACGGCCCAGGAACTGCTGAAAGACAAATGCAATCCGGATCGGGCGGACGAGCTGGCTGCCATGCTGAGTGAAGGGCGATGGACCCATGACCATGCCATCACATTCGACGATGCAAAGGAATTCGGGCTGTGTGTCAGTGATGACATGCCCGAGGAATTCATGAAACTGATGACGCTGTATCCGCAGCCGGTGCGGCACCAGTCGACCGTGGAATATCTGCCGATTCCGAAACACGGCGGCGATTCCCATACCGCTCGCCGATAGCGTCGCAGCACGCAGGTCCGGGAGGCATGAATCATCGGGAAAACCATTTCGTCAACCGGACCGGATGGCTGAGGGCGGCGGTCCTGGGAGCCAACGACGGCATCGTGTCCACCGCCAGTCTCGTGGCCGGAGTCGCTTCCGCCGATACCGGACGAACGGAGGTTCTGCTGGCAGGAGTGGCCGGTCTGGTGGCCGGAGCGATGTCGATGGCCGCCGGAGAATACGTTTCTGTCAGCTCACAGTCGGACAGCGAACAGTCGGACCTCGAACGGGAACGCCGGGAACTCGCCAGAGACCCCGATTTCGAACACGCGGAACTTTCGTCGATCTATGTCGGCCGGGGACTCGACCCGGGCCTGGCCGATCAGGTCGCCGCACAACTGATGGAAAAAGATGCTCTGGGAGCCCATGCGCGTGACGAACTGGGCATCTCCGAAATCACCCGCGCCCGGCCCGTTCAGGCGGCACTCGCTTCCGCCGCAACATTCGCCGTCGGCGCAGCGCTGCCGCTGCTGGCCATCCTGTTCGTTCCTCGCTCCCTGTTTGTTGCCTCCACCATGACCACCTCGCTGGCAGGCCTGGCTCTTCTGGGAGCCGTGTCCGCCCGGGCCGGTGGTTCCCGAATCATGACAGCGGTCGTCCGCGTCACCGCCTGGGGGGCTCTGGCAATGGCAGCGACGGCTGCCGTCGGCCGGCTGTTCGGCATGTCGGTTGCATAGCACAAACAGCAGAAGCATTGTTCCGTCCGGATGCCGGCCTGCCTGAATGTTCTGAAGCCTTCTGCGGCAACCACGTCGAATCGCACGGACGTTCGGACATATACCGGCATGCCGGGGCAGGAGACGGACGGAACCGGGACAGGCAGGAACGAGCAATGTGCGGCAGTGCACACAGAAACCTGGCATCGCGGCTGATCCGTGACGCAGCAGCACAGCCACCGACTGATGAACGTTCCTGAGCATTCGGACATGAGATGAATTTTCAAAGATTCGACAGCAGTCAAAGAAGGAGAACATGATGAGTGCCAAACCGCGAATTGCTGTTCTGGGTGGTGGCTTCGCCGGTCTCGAATCCCTGTTCTACCTGAAGTACAAACTGGGCGATCGAGCGGATCTGACACTGGTCAGCGATGAACCGAAGTTTCTGTTCAAGCCGAACACCATCTACATTCCCTTTGGTGAGTCCCCCGAAAAGCTTCAGATCGACCTGGCCCGTCCTCTGAGAAAACAGTCGATCCGGTTCACCTCCGCGAAGGTGCAGAACATCGATCCGGACAACAACGAAGTGGTGACCACGGACGGCTCGCTGCAGTATGACTATCTGGTGGTTGCCACCGGCGCGAAGATGCGATCCCGGGAGATTCCGGGACTTGAAGACCACGCCGTGACCATCTGGACACCCGATGAAATGCTGCGGCTGAGAGAACGGATCGAATGGGCGATCCAGCGGGCGAAAGACGGCAGTCGCACCCGGTTTCTGTTCCTGGTGCCTCCGAACAACCGGTGTTCGGGGCCGCTGTATGAAATGGTGCTGATGCTGGATACGCATCTGCGGCGCCACGGCTGCCGGGAATCCGTCGATCTCGTGTATGCGACCAAAGAGGAATCGTATATCGAAGCGTTCGGTCCGCGGCTGAACACCGTGGTCACCGATGAATTTCGTGAACGGAACATCGAAGGCCACAAAGGATTCGTGGTGACGGGCGTCGAACCGGAGCGTGTTGTGTTTCAGAACGGCGAGGATCTGCCGTACGACGTCCTGGTCTGTTTCCCGCCCTATGTGGCTTCGACGGCGTTCGAGCACCTGCCGACCGACAGCCGGGGGTTCATTTCCGTGGAAGGCGACAGCCGCCGTGTGTGTGGTCAGGATCGCATTTTCGCTGCCGGTGATGCGGCCGATTTCCCGATCAAGCAGGCCTTTCTGGCTCTGCTTCAGGGCGATGCGGTGGGCGACCACATCGCCGCCGAGGTGCTGGAAAGCAGACCGGACATCCGGTTCGAACCGATGAGCATGTGTGTCATGGAAGAGCTGAATAAAGCGACCTTCGCCCAGGTGCCTCTCAAAGAAACCGGTGATCCGGAGAAACCGATCGCCGTCGACGTGGACGACACCGAACACTACAAAGTCGGTGTGTCCCCCCTGTGGCGTCTGGGCAAGGCGACGCTGGGAATCTATCTGCCCTGGAGATTCGGTCACGGCAAGCCCTTCCACGCCGGATTCGCCTGGGACGCCATGGATCTGGGACTGAAAGTGATGTCCCGCGTCCTCGCGGACTGATGCCGCTCGCATCGGTCACACCGCAGCGTCTATCATGAATGCAGCGTTTCACGCGGGATTCCAGGAAGCCTTGCTGCGCTGTCGGATGCGATGAAGACCGAAGCTGATCCTGCGCCCCGTAACCTGTCCACCGTGCACGTTGTACGGTGCTCCGGGGCCATTCCGTTCCGATCTGCCCATGAAAACTGCGATGTCTCGTGTCACAACTGCCCTTGTCCTTCTGGTTCTGACCGCAGCGTCCTGCGGATGCCGCGATTCAGAACCGCCGCGGCCGTCCGAATCGCATGCCTCGGCCCGGCCGTCCGAATCATCCGGAACCAGGATGCCGGTGGTGCTGGACACACTGTCGGCGTCTCAGCAGCAGCAGAAGCGTGTGGCGCTGGCGGCCCGGGACGCCATGTTCGAAAAGCTGTCCGGCCGGCTGATGTCCGTCATCGAATCGGACGGCCCGGCACAGGCCATTTCCGTGTGCCGGACGGATGCCCCGGCAATCGGGGAACAGATTGAACGGGAGTTTGGCGTCGAGATCGGTCGCACGTCGTTCAAGCTGCGGAATTCGACCAACGCCGGACCGGAATGGGTCGCCCCGTTCGTCGCTGCAAAAGTGGACGAACCAACGTTCGTGGCACTGCCCGATGACACCCTGGGAGCGCTGCTGCCCATCCGGCTGAAACAGAAGTGCACCGTGTGCCACGGAGACCGCGATTCGCTTCGAGACGACGTGCGGGCAGCACTTGACCTGCACTATCCCAATGACCGGGCCACCGGATTCCGGGAAGGAGATCTGCGAGGTTGGTTCTGGGTGGAAGTGCCTGCCGGGGCGGCAGCGGCTCCTGCTGATGAAGTCCGGACGCAGACTTCATCGCGCCGGATTCCCGGCGTGTCTGCCGGACGCGTGTTCCGCACCGCCGCACGGATTCGGCAGGAACAGGAACCCGCTATCAGGTCCCGATTCCGGCACAGATCGGACCGGCTCCGGAAATGAACATTGTGCATTTCCACCGGACGGGATTCCCCGCCGGGTCCCGACGGCCGTTGTGTCTGATTCTGCAAAACGATGTCCCGGGCCCGTTTTCTGTTCCGATCTGTGGCTTCGTGACTCAGGTCCGGCCCTCAGGCAGACCACTCCGGCCATTCGGTGCAGGAAAAGCCGTGCAGGCGAGGATCCGGAATTTTTCGAGATCGACCGGTAGGATCGCGGGTTCGGCGTACGACTGCTGACAGGAGCAATCGCTGTGGCGGGAGGTCTGAGCATGCTGATGGGGCGCGATGACGGAATCCGGTGAGAACGATGATCGCTATGAAGTGTTCCTGCGTCTTTTTGCGCAGAACCGTCATCACATTCTGGGCTATGTCCAGTCGCTTCTTCCGCACCGGGCCGATGCGGAAGATGTTTTCCAGCGATGCAGCATCGTGCTGTGGCGAAAATTCCGTGAGTTCGACATTCAGCGTGAGTTTCTTTCCTGGGCGTGCGGCGTTGCCTTCTATGAAGTCCGCAACTTTCTGCGTGTGGCGGAGCGGGACCGGCTGCAGTTCGGTGACGAACTGATCGAGCAGCTTGCTGAACGGAGACTCAAATCTCCTGTGGTTGCTGATCAGCGGCTCGATGCGCTGCGGGACTGTCTGGACGGCCTGAAAGCCGAAGATCGCGAGCTGGTCCATGCCGCGTATGCCGATTCCGCAGCTCTGTCGGAATTCGCCAGATCCTCCGGACGGTCTGTCCAGACACTTTACAATCGGCTGAGTCTTCTTCGGCGCCGGCTGCAGGAGTGCGTGCAAAGAAGGCTTTCCGCTGAGGGAGAACCGGCATGAACGAACATCGTCCCGCCGACAGACTGCGTCACCTGCTGGAACAGCTTGCCAATGAGACCATCTCGGCGAAACAGCACAGTGAACTGCAGAGGCTTCTGATCGATCATCCCGAAGCACAGGACGCCTATTTCGAATTCATGGATCTGCACGTCGGACTTCAGATTCTCACATCGGCGCAGTCATCTGCCGGGGGATCCGTGCAGGCGGAACCTGCTGCTGTCGGTTCAGAGAATCGCCGGGTTCGGATGAACGCGAACGGAGCGAGGACACGGCGTCCCGACGAACCGGGCCGGCGGCATCACGCTCAGGCCGGCCGGCGGCACATCGCCGTCGGGGCCACGACGGTCGCTGCCGGCCTGTTCCTGATCGCTCTTCTGGCACTTTTTCAGCGTCCAGGAGATTCTGTTTCCCGGGACAGCAGCACCGCATTCCCATTCCCCGATTCTCAGCCTGCGGAACGCCCGGAAAAGATCGACGGTGAAGCAGATTCGGTCATTCTGGTTCAGGCTGCGGGAGCCAGGCTGTTTGGTGAGTTCCTCCCCCCTGCGGGAGGAAGCATGAAATTCGGACATGAATACGCGCTGATTTCCGGGACCGTCGAACTGCGTTTCCCGGACGGCGCGGAAGTGATTCTGGAAGCCCCCGGCGTGATGACCATCACCGGTCGTGATCGGCTGCTTTTGAACGCCGGAACGTGCAGCGTGCATGCCCCGCCGGGAGCAGAAGGATTTCAGATCGAAACGCCCCAGACGGAAATCACGGACCTGGGAACACGTTTTTCGGTGTCCGTCAGTGAAGTGGGGGAGACGGACGTTCAGGTTCTCGAAGGGCTTGCCGAAGTCCGACCGACCGGCCATGAATCGACTCGATCCATTCGCCTGGCAGCACAGCAGGCCCGACGCTTCAGCGGCGATGTGACCACGGATCCGCAGGTTCTGGATTTTCGCCCAGGCCGTTTTCGCCGCACGCTGCCCGATCGGGTCGTCCGGTATGATGTCCGGACCACGGACGACGGACTGGCTGCCGAACTGCAGTCTGTGACAGTCCAGCGCGGCGGCCGCATGCAGACGATTCCGGTCCGGGATCTGACGGGAATCAAAGTGAGTTTCTTTCGTGCGGGAAAAAGTCACGCCAATGTCGCCGTTCCTCCTGGCTGTTCCGGAGACCGGCTGGCTGTGCTGGAATCGGACAGGCTGCTGCACACAGGCCTGCTGAACCCGGGAGGTTCGGTCGACCCGCTGCGCGGGCCTCCTCTTCTGACCGGCGTCGACGACGCCGATCTGACGCTCGGTCTGGCGATTGAATTTCATCATCCCGTTGTGAATCGGCCCGGCCCGGACGTGGTGTTCTTCGAACTCCAGACGGTCATCAATCCTCCGGATGGTGACCCGTTTCATGTCAGCCCGCTGGAATTCGGTGAGGACCGACGTTCGCGGACAGTTCGCCGTTACGACATCACGATGGATTCACCGGAAGCTCTGCCGCTGCCCGAATTCGATCTGTTTTTCTTCACGGAATCGCCTTTGTCGACTGAAGCACTGAAAACCGGCGCTGCCGATCGACGGGTTCAGAAACTGCGGTATCGTGCACTGGCCGTGGGCATCGATCTGTCGGATCTGGGATTCGCCGACGGTGAAACGGCCGACGGACTGTTCTTCCAGGATGCACTCGACGACGAACATTTCGTTGATCCGGTTTTCATCGCCGGACTTCCGGCTGACGGACATGCCGGACGTGCCCGGCCCGTGGCCGAGAAGGGCCGGCCGGCGCGCGATCATCTCCGAAGGAAACCCGAATGAACGGTCGAATGCTGCTTCTTTCCGCCGCCCTGCTGCTGCCGGCGGCTGTGTCCGCGGATGACGCGGCCGGCAGGGACCATCTCAGGTTCTTCGAAACGCATGTTCGTCCGCTGCTGGCCCGCCATTGCCTCGAGTGTCATGGTGCGGAAAGCCAGAAAGCCATGCTGCGTCTCGATTCGCGGGCCGCCATGCTGAAAGGCGGAGAATCGGAAGAGCCTGCCATTGTTCCGGGCCGGCCGGAAGACAGCCTGCTGATTTCGGCTGTGCGGTACGAATCCTTCGAAATGCCGCCAGCCGGCCCGCTTCCCGAAAAAGACATCGCCGTGCTGGTCCGCTGGATCGAACTGGGCGCCCCCTGGCCCGGCGGCGACCACGCGCACATTGTTCGACGCGACAGCGACCGCATCACGGAGGAAGACCGAAAATGGTGGGCTGTGCAGCCGGTTGTCGACCCCGATGTGCCGACAGCCGGCGAAGGCTGGGCCCGCAATGCCGTGGACCGATTCATTGCCCGGAAACTGCAGGAAGCCGGGCTGACACCGGCCCGAGAAGCCGATCGCCGGGAACTGGTTCGTCGGGCATATTTCGATCTGCACGGGCTGCCTCCAACGCCCGAGCAGATCGAAGCGTTCGTGTCCGACGATCGTCCGGATGCCTGGCAGCGTCTGGTCCGACGGCTGCTGGCCAGCCCGCGCTATGGAGAACGCTGGGCGCAGCACTGGCTCGACGTGGTGCGCTATGCCGAAAGCGATGGCTACAACGAAGACGCGTTCCGGCCGGATGCCGCCGCCTTTCGGGATTATGTGATTCGCTCACTGAACGACGACAAACCCTACGATCAGTTCGTACGTGAACACCTTGCCGGCGACGAAATCGCCCCGGACGATCCGGACGTGTTCATCGGCACGGCCTATCTGCGCCATGGTGTCTACGAGTGGAACCAGCGTGACGTTCGGATGCACTGGAGTCTGATCATCAATGAACTGACGCGTGTCACCGGAGAAGCGTTTCTGGGCATCGGCATCGGGTGTGCCGAGTGTCACGACCACAAATACGATCCCATTCTGCAGAAGGACTACTACGGCCTGCAGGCGTTTCTTTCGTCCGTCGCCTGGCCAACAGATCGCCTCCTGGCGACTCCCGACGAAATCGCCGCTTACCGGGAACAGCAGCGCCGGTGGGAAGACGCCACCCGGTCCATCCGCGATGAAATGCACTCCCTGGCGAAGGATGCCTTCGACAGCAGCCGGCAGGCTGTCATCGCCCGGTTCCCCGACGACATTCAGGCCATTTATCACCGGCCGGAATCCGAAAAGACCACGTATGAGAAGCAGTTGTCATACCTCGTCCATCGCCAGGTTCAGCGAGCGGCCGCGCGGTTCGACTATGTCAAAGCTCTCGAAAACCATCCAGAAAAACTTCAGCGATACCAGGAACTGCAGGCTGAGCTGAAGACATTCGATGCCCTGAAACCCCGGCCGCTGCCAAAGGCATTCATCGGAACAGACATCGGTCCGGATCCCGCTCCGACCTTTCTGGTCACACGCACCACGAAACAGGAAGTCGAACCGTCGTTCCTCACCCTGCTCGGACAGAAACCGGTCATCACCCCCACATCCGTATCCACGGGTCGCCGAACAGCCCTGGCCGACTGGATTGCCAGCGACGACAATCCTCTCTCGACGCGCGTGATCGTGAACCGCATCTGGCAGCACCATTTCGGCCGGGGCATTGTCCCGACTCCCAATGATTTCGGGACACTGGGTGAACCGCCCAGTCATCCGGAACTGCTCGACTGGCTGACATGCCGCTTCCTGGAAGGCGGCTGGAAACTCAAACCGCTGCACGAACTGATCATGAACAGTGCGACGTATCAGATGACGACCCGGCGCGAACCGAATGATCCCGGCGACACGGCCTCCTGGTCCGGCAGCCGGCTTCCTGCCACGGTCGATCCCGACAATCGCCTGCTGTGGAGATTTCGGCCGCGGCGTCTGGATGCCGAACAGATCCGCGATGCCATGCTGGCTGTCTCGGGCGAACTGAAGCACCGTGCCGGCGGAGCTTCGGTGTCCGGCAGCGAACCGTTTCGCAGTGTCTATGTGAAGAAGCTGCGTAACCGGCCCGACGAAATGCTCCACGGATTCGACGCACCGCCTGGATTCGAATCGGCCCCCGATCGTCTTTCCACCACGACACCGATTCAGTCGCTGCTGCTGGTCAACGGAAGCTGGAGTCTGGAACGATCGCGGGCGTTCGCCCGGCGGCTTCTGGCAGGAAAACCGCATCTGGAAGAAGAAGACATCCGCAGAGCGTGGCAACTGGCATTCGGCCGCGATGCAACCGACGATGAAGTGGACGCTTCGCTGGCATTCCTCCGCCGTCATGCCGGCACGATTCGGATTCCGGCCCCTGAAGACAGATTCCCGAACGAAACCGGCCTGCGTCCGATTGAGCAGCACTTCGGCGCGGTAAAAAACTTCGATCTGGGCAGCAGGGCACTCTGGATTCAGCCAGGCAGCCGATTCGAACGGCTGCACGTTCAGCAGACGGACGAACCGGGCGATCAGTTCACAGTCGAAGCGATCGTCTGTCTCGATCGACTCTATCCCGATGCCAGCGTCAGCACGCTGCTGTCGCGATGGAACGGCAGCACGCAGACGAACGGCTGGAGCATCGGTGTGACGAGTACGAAGTCCGCCTTCCGGCCCCGGAATCTCATTGTGCAGCTGGTCGGACGCACGTTTCAGGACGAACCGGCTTACGAAGTTGTCGCATCCGGTCTCCGGATTCCTCTGCACAGGCCGGTCTATATTGCGGCGGCGATTTCTGCAGCCACGTCACGCGAGAACCCGACCAGCGGATCGGTCACGTTCTGCATGCAGGATCTTTCCGATCCGAATTCCCGGCCGCAGACCGCGACCGTGGAAACAGCCGTTGTGAGCCGGATTCAGAATCCGGCCCTCAGGATCATCGCCGGCGGCCGTGACGCAGCCGGCCATTTATGGGACGGTCAGCTCGCGCGTCTGACGGTCAGCCGTGGAGTGCTGCCCCGGGAGCAGCGTCTGATCGGCAGCGAATCGTCCAAAGCCCGTCGGATTCTGGACTGGACATTCCGCGGAGACGATGGTGAACGGCCTGCACCACATGCCGTCTGGCTCCGAACGGTCTCCGCGGACACCCGGTCGGCCGCATCCGCTCAGACACGCGCGGCCGTCGCCGATTTCTGTCATGCCCTGTTCAGTTCCAGCGAATTCCTTTACCTCCATTAGTCCGCCGACCGGCCTCCTGTTACGTCGCGCTGCGTGCCGGACCGAACCGACCGTTTCCCACGCGAGAAGAACCCATGAGCTGCAGCAGAATCGAGCATTTCACATCACGGCGGGATTACCTGCGCTGTGCGGGCGGCGGTTTCGGAGCCGTGGCGTTTGCCGCGATGACCGCCCGGCCTCTGACTGCCGCCACGTCGACGAATCCTGTCGCCGCGAAGATTCCGGACCGTCTCGGCCGGGCAAAAAATGTGATCTGGCTGTTCATGGAAGGCGGACCAAGTCACCTGGATCTGTTCGATCGAAAACCGGCCGTCAACGAACTGGCCGGGCAGTCTCTGCCGGACAGCTTTCCGCGGCCGGTGACCGCCATGGGAGAAGTCGGTTCGCCGATTCTGGCGTGCCGGCGGAAATGGAATCGGTGCGGCGAATCCGGGCTGTGGATTTCCGACTGGCTGCCGCATCACCACGCCATCGCTGACGAACTGTGCGTGATTCATTCCTGCGTTTCGGACGGCATCAATCACGCCGGCGGTGTCTGCCAGATGAATACGGGGGCTGTGTTCGGAGGTCGTCCGTCTCTGGGGGCATGGGTCGCCTACGGACTGGGCACCGAAAACGAAAATCTGCCGGCCTTCGTGGTGATGAAGGACCGTTCGGCGATGGTCGTCAACGGCGCGCGTGCATGGGGATCGGGATTCATGCCGTCCGGCTATCAGGGCGTGCTGTTCGAAACCGGTGCCGAACCTCTTCGCAACCTGAACAACCCCAAAGGTGTCTCAGCAGAACAGCAGCAGAGCAGGCTGGAATTCATCAGTCGCCTGAACCGGCGCCACGCTGTCGGACGCGAATCGAATACCGAACTGGAAGCCCGCATCCGCAGCTACGAAGTGGCGGCCGGAATGCAGTCTGCCGCTCCGGAAGCCATCGATCTGAATCAGGAACCGGAACACATCCGAGCGCTGTATGGTCTCGATCGGAAGGAAACGGAAGTTTACGGGCGTCAGTGTCTGCTGGCGCGGCGGCTCGTTGAACGCGGCGTGCGGTTCATTCAGCTTTACTCAGGAGCCGGCAGCAGGTGGGACAGCCACAGCAACCTCGAAACGGACCACTCGCGGCTCTGTCGCGAAGTCGACAGACCGATCGCCGGCCTGATCACCGATCTGAAGCAGCGCGGACTGCTCGATGAAACCCTGGTGATCTGGGGCGGGGAATTCGGGCGCACTCCCATGAGTGAAAAAGGGACGGGACGCGACCACAACCCCACCGGGTTCACCATGTGGATGGCCGGCGGGGGAGTCCAGGGCGGACGAACCATCGGCGCCACGGACGAACTGGGACTGTACGCCGTCGAAGACCGGCTGCACGTCCACGACATCCACGCCACCGTCCTGGCACTGCTGGGGCTCGACCACACCGAACTGATCTACATGCACAAGGGACGCCCCGAACGCGTGGACGTCGACGAAGGACACGTCTTCCACGGACTTGTCTCGGGATGATTCCGCCGGTCCGATGCAGCATGCGGCTCTGCCGAGCCGCATCGAAACAGGACGTCAGCAGGGCTGCGGTCGGTCCTGCGATCCCGGGGCCGATGAAGGCGGGGCTCACCACCGGACACCGGCTTCCCCTTCATTTCGCCGGTCGGCCGCTGATATCCGGTTCGTCACCGCTGCGTGTCTTCTGTCTGCAGCCTTCTGCGGATCACCGCACCACCTTCTGAGTCCTCACCGCTCCGCATGGTCAGACTCCGGTGCAGCCGGGCGCGTGATCTGTCCGGTGGTTTACTCCTGCTGAGACGCATGGGATGGATCGGATCCCGGAGGGAATGTCCACGATGAGCATTGCGGACCGCTGACGGATGCACTTCCGCGCCAGCCCTGTGTTCTGACGCGGACTGGTCGCTGTCAATGGTGGTTCCGCACAGTCCGATCGCCCCGGTCCCTTTCCCGGCAGACACATCCGGTTATAGTCTGACATCCCGAACACGGAACAGATTCAGCATGTTTCCACTCCAGACGACCGTCATCAGCCGCCACCCCCCCGTCGTGACGTGGGTGCTGATCGGCATCAACGCGCTGTTTTTCTATTTCGAACTGCACATGCCGCCGGATGCGCTGGAACGGTTCACGTATCTGTTCGGAGTCGTACCGGCGCGGTTCACGCACCCGGACTGGGCGATGCGGGTCGGATTCCCCATCGATGAATACTGGCCGTTTCTGACCAGCATGTTTCTGCATGGCGGCTGGGCCCACATCATCGGCAACATGTGGACGCTGTGGCTGTTCGGTCAGCACATCGAAGACCGCATGGGGCCGTTTCGGTATCTGACGTTTTATCTGCTGTGCGGAATCAGTTCCGGTGTCGTTCATACATGGATCAACGCCGAATCGACCGTACCGGCGATCGGCGCATCCGGGGCGATTGCCGGCGTGATGGGGGCGTATCTGGTCATGTTCCCGACGTCACGTGTGATTGTGATGATTCCGATCTTCATTTTCCCGCTGCTGTTCGAGTTTCTGGCAGTGTTCTATCTCGGCTACTGGTTTCTGCTGCAGCTCGTCAGCGGCACGGCGGCGCGGATTGCGATGCCCGAAGCGGGCGGCATCGCCTTCTGGGCTCATATTGGCGGTTTCATCACAGGCGTGCTGATTTTCCGTCCGTTCTTGCGGTCGGCCGGTGAGCGCAGAGATCCGTATTCTGACGAAGGCAGCTATGAACATGCCTGGATGCCGTATCGCTGAGTGGTTCAGCGTCGCGAATCCGGAGAACGCTCAGGACATGGCGCACCGATCGGAAACAGACACACCGAACAGATTTGCACCATGGCGGATGATCTGCAAAGCCCGTGACACCGTGCCGAACTTCCGGTCCCGTCCCCGACGCCTCGCTTCATGAGCAGCCGACTCCACACCATTTCCGTGAATCGGGCGCCGTCTGTGATCTTTTCTGCGGCACGGTTCCGGTGACCATCTGAAAGTCCTGTCATGTCCGGAACACCAGCGAACAACCGGCTGAAGCTGCCCGAACTTCTGGCGATGGGGATCGGCGGAATGATCGGCGGCGGCATCTTTTCGGTGCTGGGCATGGCCGTGGGAATGGCCGGACATGCCGCGCCCCTGGCGTTTCTGGTCGGCAGTTTCGTCGCCCTGGCCGCCGGCTATTCGTACGTGAAACTCGCCCTGGGGTTTCACAGCGACGGGGCCAGCTTCACCTACATCGAGCATGCGTTTCCGCATCGCCCGAACATCGCCGGGATCGTCGGCTGGACGGTCGTCGTGGGGTACATCGGGACGCTGGCTTTGTACGCCTTCACGTTCGGCGCTTACGGAGCCCATCTGCTGGGAGGTGCCGATTCTCACACGCTGCGAATGGTGCTGTCTGCCGGCGTTCTGCTGTTTTTCATGGCCGTCAACCTGCGCGGCGTGCAGGCCAGCGGCAAAACGGAAGACATGATCGTCTTCACGAAAGTCATTCTGCTGGGACTGTTCGCCGCCGCCGGCCTGTCCTCAGTCAGGCAGGACCATCTGTTTCCGGTGTTCGACAAAGGCGGCTCGTCGGTCTTCATTGCCGGAGCCATGATTTTCGTCGCGTTCGAAGGCTTTCAGTTGATCACGAATGCGGTGATGGAAACCGACAACCCGCAGCGCAATGTGCCGCGCGGGATCTACGGGTCGATCATCATCACGTCGCTGATTTACTTTGGAGTCGCCACGGTGGCGATCGGTAATCTGACGCCGGACGAACTGACAGCGGCCGAAGAATACGCACTGGCCGTGGCGGCCAGGCCGGCTCTGGGAAACGCCGGTGAGGTGCTTGTCGATCTGGCCGCGCTGCTGGCCACCTCGTCGGCCGTGAATGCGACAGCGTTCGGAGCGTCCCGGATGATGGCCGAAATGGCGACGGAACACCGGATGCCCCAGGCGTTTTCATTCCGCAGCCGCACCGACGTGCCGTGGGTCGCGATCGTGACGCTGACCGGCCTGGCCGGAACGTTCACGATCCTGGGCGGACTGGAAACAATCGCCACGTTTTCCAGTCTGACGTTTCTGGCCGTTTCGATCGCGGTGTCGGTGGCCAATCTGAAGCTTCGGCACATCACACACAGCAGCGTCGGTCTGGTCCTGCCGGGCATCGCCCTGATGCTGACAACCGTGTCGCTGCTGCTGGTGCATCTGTGGCACGAAGACCGCAGGACCTTCCTGTGGGTTGGCGGCTTTTTCGCGGCCATCGTGATTGTGGAAGTCGCCTTCTGCCGGCGCCAGTGCCCGCTGGATCCGCTGACACAGCAGCCCGGTCACACGGAAGACGATAACATCGAACATCGGGGCGACGACTGAACTGAGAAGAGTCGCCAGGCGAAGCGTCACTGCAGACAATTCAGAAAAACCGAACACCACCATGCCCAGACCTTTCAGAATTGTGTTGCTGCTGCTCATCATCTGTGGAGGCGGTTACGCCGCGTGGGTGTGGAAGTTTCGGACCGATCCGGGACCGCCAGACGAACTGATTCTTTACGGAAACATTGATATTCGGCAGGTGGCCCTGGCAATCAACGGCAGCGAGCGGATTGCGCGGCTGCTGGTCGAAGAGGGCGATCTGGTCGAGCCGGGGCAGTTGATGGCTGAACTGGAACTGGAACGCTTTCAGCTTGCCGTCGCGCGGGCCCAGGCCCAGGTGGACACGCAGCGTCAGGTTGTGGCGCGGCTGGAAGCCGGCACGCGGCCCGAGGAGATTCGGGAAGCCGAAGCCGCTCTGGCGGCAGCACAGGCAACGCTCGACGATGCCGAGGCCACGCTGACACGTGTGATGGCTCTTTTCGAAAAGGAAGCCTCCACGCAGCAGGACATCGATGACGCCCGGTCAAAACGCGACACGGCAGCCGCGAACGTCCGTTACGCTCAGGCGGCGCTCGATCTGGCGAAAGCCGGGCCGCGCGAGGAAGACATTGCCGAAGCCAGAGCCGTGCTCAAGCGACTGGACGTGGAGCTCGCTCAGGCCCGCCATGATCTGAAAGACGCGTCGCTGCATGCGCCGTCCAGGGCGATCGTGCAGGAACGCATTCTGGAAGTCGGCGACATGGCCTCGCCGCAGAAACCGGTGTTCACGCTGGCTCTGGTCGATCCCGTCTGGGCACGGGTGTATGTCTCGGAGCCGGATCTGGGACGGATTCACGAAGGCATGCCGGCGACCATCACGACCGACAGCTTTCCCGGAAAAGAGTACGCAGGCTGGGTCGGCTTCATTTCTCCGACGGCTGAGTTCACTCCGCGACCGGTCGAAACGACGGAGCTGCGGACAAAGCTTGTGTATCAGGTCCGCGTGTTCGCGAAGAACCCGAACAACGAACTGCGACTGGGAATGCCGGTGACCGTGCGCGTGGCGCTGGACGGAGCCCTGGCGGCATCGTCTTCCGAAACGGACCCGAACGCCGCCGACGCTTCCGGTGATGCGAGTCCGGACGCGGCGGACAGATCGGACGCAGCGGCAGATGGCGGCGAGACAGGTTCGCGGTCGACGAGTGGTTCTGCAGACGGCGAGACAGCAGACGGTCCGGAAAGTGCGCATCCATGATGGACGAATCGGCTGCTTCGGTCGTTCCGGGTCAGCCGGCGACCCCCGGTCACTCGACGCAGAACGACGCGGCAAAGCCAGTCGTGGCGGACGACGTCGTGCTGTGGGCCGAGGGGCTGACGAAGACGTTCTCCGCAAAGCCGAACGACGTGACGGCGGTGCGGGGGCTGAGTGTCCGTGTGCGGGCTCATCGCATCACCGGACTGATTGGTCCGGACGGAGCCGGCAAGACCACACTGATGCGGCTGGCCGCCGGACTGCTCGTTCCCGATGAAGGCCGAATCGAAGTGCTGGGACTCGACTGCGTTCGTGACCAGGCAGCGGTGCAGGCCCGCGTCGGTTACATGCCGCAGCGGTTCGGTCTGTATGAAGACCTCAGCGTGCAGGAGAACCTCGATCTGTACGCCGACCTGCACGGCGTTCCGCAAGCGATTCGCGGCCGGCGATACGACGAACTGATGCGGATGACCGGGCTCGCACCGTTTACGGCGCGGCTGGCGGGCCGGCTGTCCGGCGGGATGAAACAGAAGCTGGGCCTCGCCTGCGTCCTCGTGCATCCGCCGCAGCTTCTGCTGCTGGACGAACCGACGGTCGGCGTCGATCCGGTGTCGCGGCGCGAGCTGTGGGCGATCGTCAACCGGTTTGTCGAGCACGAAGGCACGAGCGTCCTGATGAGCACCGCGTATCTCGACGAAGCCGAACGCTGTGACGAAGTGATTGTGCTGGACGAAGGCAGCCTGATCGGTCAGGGACCGCCATCGCAGTTCAGTCGGCCGCTGACCGGCCGGACGTTTCGTGTTCGCGCCACCGGACTCGGCCCGCGCGACGTGCAGACGCACCTGGCTTTGCGCAGCGAGGTCATTGACGCTGTGATTCAGGGCGACGCCGTCCGCGTTGTGTTGACAGAAGCTGCCGCGTCGCAGCCGGATTCGGTGCTGACCGGGCTGGAGCAGGCCGTGATCGAATCCGTCCCGCCGCGTTTTGAAGACGGATTCATCGCAACGCTGCGTGCGAAGCGGTCTGCCGGGTCGGCGGCTCGTTCGCCGGTGCCCACCGCCCGTGCTGAACCGGCAGCGCGTGACGGCCTGGTGATTTCCGTGCGGCATGTGCAGCGGCGGTTCGGCGAGTTCCTTGCGGTGAATGACATTTCGTTCGACGTACCGCGCGGTGAGGTCTTCGGATTACTCGGCGCAAACGGAGCCGGCAAGACGACGCTGTTCCGGATGCTGTGCGGACTGCTGCCGGCCAGCGGAGGCACGCTGCAGGTGGCCGGTGTCGATGTGCGCAAAACCGCCGCACGGGCCCGAGCCCGCATCGGTTACATGTCTCAGAAGTTCTCGCTGTATGGAACGCTGAGCGTGCAGGACAACCTGCAGTTCTTCAGCAGTGCCTACGGCCTGTCGGGGCGTCGGCGGCGCGACCGCATCGACTGGGCGCTGACGGAATTCGAACTGGGCCCGATTGGCGATCAGACCAGCGGCGGCCTGCCGCTGGGTTACAAACAGCGGCTGGCTCTGGCCTGCGCCCTGATGCACGAACCGGAGATCATTTTTCTGGACGAACCGACGTCCGGCGTCGACCCGCTGGCGCGGCGCGAGTTCTGGCAGCGGATCAACTCGCTCGTGCATCAGGGAGTCACCGTGCTGGTGACGACGCACTTCATGGAAGAAGCCGAATACTGCGACCGCATGGCCATCATGATGTCCGGCCGCCTGCTCGCTCTGGGCACACCGTCGGAAATCAAACAGCAGGCCGTTTCGCCGGAGCGGCCGGAACCGACGATGGAAGACGCGTTCATCGCCCTGATCGAATCGAAGCCCCCGGCGGGAGGTGCGCACGCATGACGCAGGCACGAACAAACAACGCCTCCGGCCGGTTCGATGGCGGAGGCCGGCCATGATGGAATCGCGTGGCGGATCGCTGATGCGGATGCGCGGGCTGGTGCGGAAGGAATTCCTGCAGGTCGTGCGCGATCCGAGTGCGCTGGCGATCGCGTTTGTGCTGCCGGTGGTGCTGCTGCTGCTGTTCGGGTACGGCGTGTCGCTTGATGCCGAACACGTGCCGGTCGCGCTGGTGGTGGATCAGCCGTCGGCGGACACGGCGAGCCTGTGTGCCGAGTTCGAACAGTCCCGCTACTTCCGTCCGCAGTCCATTGTCGGCCTGCGTGCGGCGGAGCAGGCGATGCGGGAGCGGCGCGTCGATGCCATCGTGCATCTGCGCGAAGACTTTTCCGATCGGCTGCAGTCCGGACGTGTCGCGCCGGTGCAGCTGGTCGTCAACGGTGTGGATGCCAACACGGCACGACTCGTGACCGGTTATGTGCAGGGTGTGTACGCGAAGTGGCTGGAACATCGGGCGCAGGCGGCCGGTCAGTCACTGGCGGTTCCTGTCGCGATGCAGCAGCGCATCTGGTTCAACAGCAACCTGCGCAGCCGGAACTTTCTGGTGCCGGGCCTGATCGCCGTCATCATGACGCTGATCGGTGCTTTGCTGACCGCCCTGGTGATGGCGCGGGAATGGGAACGCGGCACGATGGAAGCGCTGCTGGTCACGCCGATTTCAATGCGCGAGGTGCTGATCGGAAAAATCCTGCCGTACTTCGTGCTGGGGATGGGGGGGATGGCATTGTCCGTCGTGATGGCGGTGTGGCAGTTCGAGGTTCCGCTGCGCGGCTCGCTGTGGGTCCTGCTGCTGGGCACGTCGCTGTTTCTGCTGACGGCGCTTGGCATGGGGCTGTTCATTTCGACGGTGGCCCGCATCCAGTTTGTGGCGGCTCAGGTCGCGATCATCACGACGTTTCTGCCGGCGTTCATTCTGTCCGGTTTCATTTTCGACATCCGCAGCATGCCGGCCGTCATTCAGGTCATCACGCACGCGATTCCCGCCCGGTACTTCGTCGCCATTCTGCAGACCGTGTTTCTGGCGGGCGACGTGTGGTCCGTGATCCTGCCGAACTCGATCGCACTGGCCGCGATGGCGGCAGTCTTTCTGGGGCTGACGCGGCGTCTGTCCCGCAAGCAACTGAGCTGAACCGGTTTGGGAAGCCTTTCATCCGATGTCCCGTCTGCTCGCTTTGATCCGCAAAGAGTTTCTGGCTCTGCTGAAGGACCCGCGCAGCCGGTTTGTCATCATCGGTCCGCCGATCATTCAGTTGCTGGTGTTTGGTTATGCGGCGACGTTCGATCTGAATGACGTTCCGCTGGCGGTTTACAACGAAAGCGGCTCGCAGGCGTCGCGTGAACTGATCGCCCGGTTTGTGAACTCGCCCAGCTTTCAGCAGGTGGCGACGATCGAACACGACAGCCGGATCGCTCCGCTGATCGAGCGGCGGCGGGCGCTGCTGGTGCTGCACATCGGTCCCCAGTTTGAACGGCATCTGCGGGAAGGCACGACGGCCGACGTGCAGGTCATCGTGGACGGACGCAACTCGAACACGGCGATGATCGCCAGCGGCTACGCGCAGACGATCATTCGGAATTTCAGCATCGACTATGCCGGGCGCAGCGGCACGGAGGCTCCGCCGGCGACGATCACATCGCGTGCGTGGTTCAACCCGAACCTGCTCAGCCGCTGGTTCATCGTGCCGGGCATTGTCGGCCTGCTGACGCTCGTGGTCACGATGCTGGTGACGGCCCTGTCCGTCGCTCGCGAGCGGGAACAGGGCACGTTCGACCAGTTGCTGGTCACTCCGTATCAGCCGTGGGAGATCCTGATCGGCAAAGCGATTCCAGGCTTCCTGATCGGGCTGGTGGAAGCGACCTTCATCATTCTGGTGGCGGTGTTGTGGTTTGGTGTGCCGCTGCGGGGAGACCTGAGCACCCTGTACACGGGAATCGCCCTGTTTCTGCTTTCGGCGATTGGCGTCGGCCTGATGATTTCGTCGCTGTCGGTGACTCAGCAGCAGGGCCTGCTGGGCGCATTCCTGTTTCTGGTCCCGGCGATCATCCTGTCGGGCTTCTCAACACCGATCGCCAACATGCCGCCGGCCGTGCAGCAGCTCACGTATCTCAACCCGATGCGTTACTTCATGATCATCCTGCGCGGAGTGTTTCTGGAAGGCACTCCGTTTGAACTGCTGATCAGTCAGTTCTGGCCGCTGGCGGTCATCGGGGTCACGACCATGCTGAGCGCCGCCTGGCTGTTCCGCCGCCGCATGTACTGAGATTCGATGCATGACGGCGTTATCCGGGTGAGTATGTGACCGGCACTGCTTCAGCTCGGACTGCCCCCGAGATACCGGACGATCTGCTCCCGGATCTCGTCTCGGACGCGTCGGAAAATCTGCATGCGTTCTTCTTCGGATCCCGCTGCGTCAGCGGGGTCTTCAAACGGCCAGTGCAGAATCTGTCGTGCTCCGGAAAAGGACGGGCAGAAGTCCTTTGCGTTGTCGCACACAGTGATGACCAGATCGAACGTCCGGTCCTGGAATTCGTCGACGGATTTGCTCCGACGGGTGCTGATGTCGATGTCGATTTCCTGCATGGCGCGGATGGCCAGCGGATGAACGAATCCGGACGGATGCGAACCGGCGGATTCCGCGTGCCACTGATCACCGCCGAGCGATTTCCACAGTGCTTCTGCCATCTGGGAACGGCACGAATTCCCCGTACAGAGAATCAGGACGCGTTTCAATTCCAGCCTCATTTCTCTGTGTCACTGCCGCACCGCAGCCCGGTTCGGCGGAATCCCGTATCAGCAGGCCGCCCGCAGCTTTTCCACGATGCAGCAGCGCTCCGATGGCAACTGAGCGGAACACTGTTCCAGGGCCGCTTTGAGCACCCTGCGGACATGACGCAGTTGTTTCAGCCGCTGCTCGATATCCGACAGCCGGGCTTCGATTCGCTTCTGCACGCTTCCGCACGGCGGCGGTTCGCCTGTTTCATCGGCCAGCAGAGCACGCGTGTCGTCGAGCGTGAAGCCGACCGCCTGTGCGGCCCGAATGAAACGCAGCTTCTCCAGGGAAGTCTGGCTGTACAGACGGTAGTTGCCCGTGCTGCGGGATTCCGGTTCGATCAGACCAATCCGCTCGTAGTAACGGATCGTCGATGAAGGAATGCCGGCCCGCTTCGCCAGCCGGCCGATCGTGCAGTACTTCGGCGCTGCCATACAGGATCCCTGTGCGACTGTTCCATGCACCGCCCCGGCCCGACGGACCGAAAGCTCCGGTTTGCCCTTGACGTTTCACTCAGGTACAGGGTTCATAATAAGAACTGCTGAACAGCGATACCAGCGAAGGAAAGGTCAGAGCGAAGGCGGTCCGATGAACGAAACGGCTGATGATGTCCTGCCAGGCATGTCTGTGCGAATCTGCTGTCCTGCATGCGGCGCCAGAGGAAAACCTGTCCGTTCCGTGACGCTCCGTTCCCTGCTGAAGGACGAATTCGCCGAACAGGTTCGTGGAACCGGCTCGGAAGGGTGCCACACATCGAGCGGATCGGAAGCGGGCGGCTGCCGGCCTGCGGCGTCTGAGACGGGCTGGCGGTTCTGTGAGTCTCCCGGCTGTGACGTTGTCTACTTTTCCGAATGCGACGACCGGCAGTTCACGAAATCACAGCTCAAAGTGGAAGTCGGCATCAAGGAAACCAGCGGCGAACGCCCTTTGTGTTACTGTTTCGGGCATTCGGTTGAGAGCATGAAGCGGGAACTGCGGAGGACGGGCACCTGCACGGCTCTGGACGACATCCGGGCGAAGATGAAAAACTCCGGCTGCCGGTGTGAAACTGAGAATCCGTCCGGTTCGTGCTGTCTGGGCAGCGTCGCGCACGGACTGAAGATCGCTCAGCAGGAACTGGGCATGGCCGATGAGGACATGTCTCCGCTTCCGGATGCATCCGGTGCCGGATCGCGCGCGTCGATGACAGGTCGCGGCGAAAAGATCGCCACAGCAGGAACACTGATCTCTGCCGTCATGGCGTCGAGCTGCTGCTGGCTGCCTCTGTTGCTTCTCGCTGCCGGTGTTTCCGGCGCCGGGATCGCATCGACGCTGGAAGCGTACCGACCCGGTTTCATGGTACTGACGTTCGGGTTTCTGGGCACGGCCTTCTGGTTCGCGTACCGGCCAAAGAAAACAGTCACCGCCGGCCCTGACAACTGCTGTTCCGTTCAGACCGCTGACGCGGAGAATGACGGCTCCGGCGAGCCCACCCTGCATGACTGCTGCTCCGGCGAGCCGGCTTCATCCGCCGACTGCTGCGCACCGACAGGCGGAGGGCGTTTCCGCATGATGACGCTGAACCGGGCCATGCTCTGGATGGCAGCCATCCTGGCGATCGCGTTTCTGTTCTTTCCGGATTATGTCGGCGCATTTCTCGGTGGAGACGGCACAGCCGTGACGCAGGACATGAACCGGGCCGTCATCGCCGTCGATGGCATGACGTGCGAAGGCTGCGCCGCCGGCCTTGCCGCTGCTGTCCGTGACGTGCCCGGCGTGCTGGCCGTCGACGTCGACTACGCGAAGCACCAGGTGGTGGTCGGCACGGAATTCTGCTGTCCGGTTCCGGAAAAGGACATTCTTGCCGCCGTTCACAGCGCCGGTTTCAGCGGCCAGGTCATCAGAAAGATTCCAGCCGGCGAAAGCGTCCGTTCTGCGGCCGACAGATAGCCGACCGCTTCCGAACACGGATTGTGCGGACGTGCCGTCGGCCGGCGGTCTTTTCCATCCCCCGCACCGCCGGTCGTTCGCCCGTGGTCCAGTCCCGGATCCGGAGGAACCATCGAAACACCGTTGTACCGCCGGCACTGCATCGACCGAATCAGGCCGCTCCGGGCCGGCTGGTGCGATCCGGGTCGACCGGGCGGCTTCGAAAATGAGCGTGCAGGGATTCCCAGTCGATGACCAGCGTTCCCCCCGTGGTTTCGTGCTGTCGGGCCCATGTCATCAGCAGGTCCAGGCACGCGTGATCGATGTATGTCAGGCGATCGAAATCGACATGGAGTTCGCAGGCCGGCGGCACCCGTTCCAGGGCATCAGCCAGCGCGGGCAGGCGAATGAACGTGGCTGCGCCGGTCAGCTTCAGCAGAGCCTGCTGACGGTCGGGATGGATGTCCAGTTCAACCCGGAGCCGGGAGAATCGGTGCAGCAGCCGGACGGCGGACAGAATGATTCCCGTCAGGACTCCGGTCAGCAGGTCCGTGCAGACGATGGTAACCAGTGTCACCGTGTAGACAGCGACCTCCCCGCGGCCATACTTTCTCAGTTCCTGCACAGCCCGCAGGCTGACCAGGCGGTATCCGATGTACACGAGCATTCCGGCCAGAGCGGCCGTGGGGATCATTCTGAGCAGAAACGACAGAAAGGACACGAAAATCAGCAGCCACAGTCCGTGCAGAATCGTGGACAGCCGCGTGCGGGCCCCCGCTTCGACATTGGCCGAACTGCGAACGATCACGCCGGTCATGGGCAGGGCCCCCAGAAACCCGCAGATCATGTTGCCGATGCCCTGAGCAGCCAGTTCCCGATCGTAGGCGGTGCGGCTGCCGCTTTGCATCTGATCGACGGCTGTGGCGCACAGCAGCGTTTCGGCGCTGGCCACGACGGCCAGAACGATTCCCGTACGCACGATGACCATTGGAGGCACCGACTGCAGCACAGACCAGGATGGAACATGGATTTCTGACCAGAGCTGATCGGGAACTTCCACATACAGAACCGGAAGGTTCAGGACGGCCGCCACAATCGTGGCCGCCAGAACGGCCGCCAGAGGGGCCGGAACGAGACGCAGCTTTCGAGGAACGGCGAAGTTCCACAGAACCAGGGTGAGAATCGTCAGCAGGCCGATCTTGGCGGCCCAGTCGTGGTTTTTCAGACGGTTCAGGACATGTTCCAGAGTTGTCTGAGCGGCGGCCTGGGATTCCCGCACCAGCTCGACATTTCCCTGTTCGAGATGATTCCGGGCGGTTTCCAGCCGCCGCCGGGCCAGTTCCGCTGCCCGCCGGACCTCTTCCGCATCCCGGATGCTTCCGGAGTTCAGCAGCTCCTGCAGTTGCGGCATGAGTTCCGCAAGGTGGTCAGTGAGCTGCTTCTGCCGAACTGCCAGCGGCTTCAGTTCCTGCGGATCCGGCAGAGCCGGTGGCGGCGAATGATGCGCGTCATGCCCATGATCCGGCGATGAAGCTGTTGCCGGAATCCGTTCGGCCGCCAGTTCCCGAAGCTGGACCTGCTGTTCGTGGAGTGCACCGAACTGCTGCAGCAGCCAGCGGCGGGCACGCCGTTCGTCGGCTGTCCCCGGTTCCGGCACCGGCAGACCTTTACGGACGGCTTCGGGAATCGACAGCAGGTTGGCAATGCCGCTGCCTTTGGGAGCATCGTCCACCATCACATGAAACTGGCTGGCGAAAATGAGGACACCGATGCCGGCCAGCATGCCATGGATCACGGCCGGGGAGACGGCCCGAAACACGCGCCCGTATCGCAGAAGGCCGGCGATCAGCTGCACGGTTCCGCCCAGCAGAACCGCCGGTCCCAGAACTTCCAGCCCGTGCGTCTGCACCAGTTCGTAAACGATCACTGTCAGACCGGCGGCCGGACCACTGACCTGCAGCGGAGCTCCGGCCAGAAAACCGACAACCAGACCGCCGACGATGCCGGTCATCAGCCCCGCAGCGACGGGAACTCCCGATGCAATCGCAATGCCCATGCACAGCGGCAGGGCAACAAGGAAGACGACGATCGATGCCAGGACATCCTGGCGAACCGGCGACGGTTCGATATTCGCCGGACCGCTCGCCGTGTTCACTGTTTCTGCAGATGACTGTTCGTTCACAGGACCTGACTTTCCGGGATGGCAGCAGAATTGTGAAAAGGGCCGTTCAGGAATCTGTCACTGCGATGGGGTGTCTTTCCGCCGGTCAGATGGGCGGCAGGATCCGTGCGGTGTTCGGTACGGCACCGGATGCCCCTTCGAGCGGAAGAAACTGGCCGCTGTCCGGATCGAAGCTGAACACCTGCCCGGTTTCGAACTTGTAAACCCATCCGTGCAGCGTCAGGGCGCCGCGACCAAGAGCTGCGGCGACGGCCGGATGGGTTCTCAGATGTTCCAGCTGAACCAGAACATTTTCTTCCACCGTAGCCGTCAGCCGGGCACCAGGTTCGGTGATGTGTCCATAGTTTTCCTGGATGATCCGATGCGTGGATTCGGCGTGCTGCAGCCACGCCCGCACGGCGGGAAGACTGTCCACCTGATCCGGGTTCAGCAGGCCTCCCATGGCACCGCAGTGAGAATGCCCGCAGATCACTATGTCCCGAACCTCCAGGACACTTACGGCATATTCGATGGTCGCTGCCTCGCCCCCTTCCGCCGCTCCGTATGGCGGCACGATGTTGCCCGCGTTGCGAAGGATGAACAGTTCACCAGGTTCTGTCTGAGTGAGCAGACCGGGATTGATGCGGGAATCCGAACAGGTGATGAACAGAGCCAGCGGGTGCTGACCGTCGACCAGTCTTTCGAACAGAATCCGCTTGCTGCTGAAGACGTCCTTCTGAAACTGGTGAATGCCATCGACAAGCTTCTGCATCGCTGAGGACTCCACGGAAAAGATCTGCGCAGGCCGTTCCTGCGCGCGGGATGAAACATGTGCTCACCGAACCGGGGTGCCGGTACAGGCTGCCGGAAACACCCGGAGGGCGGGGCAGGGGCGCTCAGTGCGGCCGAAGAACGTGGCAGCGCCGCGAACCCGAATCGGTCTGAAGCCGAGGCACTGCAGGCATCCCCTCCCGGGCGGCCGGCTAGATCAGCAGGGGCGCACACACAGGGCCGATCAGAACGTGGCCGATCACTGCCGCACGTCGAAATGGCCCGTCAACGATACCGCGGCAATCCGAATGATGGGCAGCCCAGGGAACCGAGGTCCACCGAACGCGGACAACGCGACGCCGCACGGCCAGACACGCGATGGCTTCTTCTTTGCCGCCGGAATCCCCGTCTTCTTCCAGTGGGCATTCGGACTCAGCAGCTTCGAAACCGGTCAGAAACTGCGGAGCGGGCAGCAGGACGGCGCTGAACAGGAAGGCCACGGCCGTCATCCACCATGCCGACAGTGCGGGACGCCGTGTTGTCTGCTGCCCGGCCATGAAATGCCCCCGAGATGAAACCACGCGGTATTTCCCGGCGGTCCGGCCGTAGAAAGGACTCCTGAACGTTCCGGACACCGGATTCTATCCCCTTCTTCTACAGGGAACCTTCCGGCATGTCAAAGAGCTGTCTGGGACGGTTTCCGATTGCCAGGCAGGCTGCCCCATCGAAGTGGATTTCTCGGAGGTCTCAGCCGAGATCCACTTTCCGTGCACGAAATCGGGGTGGCCGGCAGTGAAGCAGACAGTGCGCAGGATGAACAGAACGAGCAAATCGAAAAGGGAAGCCGTTCCCTCGTTTCCGTGGGAGCAATTGACTTGGAACCATCCTGAGGAATGCACGGATCCGAGCAGCCTGGACCGCGGGCGGACCTGTCAGCACCGGGGTACCGTCCGGAATCTGGCTCTGCGTCCGGATGATCTGCTCCGGCGTGTGGCGTTTCCGTTTCATGACAGTCTCCCTGCCCAACTGGGCCGCTGAGACTCTCATAACACCTGGACCAGTTTTGGGGCAGCACGCCAGCAGGCTGCGGGACAGATCGATGCCGTTCCAGGAACACTCCGTCCGACGGCCCGCCCACACAGTTGTCAGCTCAGTTGCTCCCGATACGCAGCCAGTCCCGCCGCGATCGCATCCGGCAGGCGATCCGTCTGCCGGGCACCGGCTTCGGCCAGATCCGGCCGCCCGCCGCCTCCACCGCCGGCCGCCTGGGCGGCAGCCCGCACGGCCTGTCCGGCATTCAGGCCACGTTCCTTCACCAGGGATTTCGTCACCGCCGCGATCAGCGCCACCTTGCCGTCGATTTCTGAACCCAGAATCAGAGCGATCGGACTGTGCCGCTCCCGAAGCTGATCGGCGTAGTCGCGCAGCATGTCCCGGGAGGCTCCTTCGATCCGTCGACCCACCAGCAGGATGCCGTCCACCTGTTCGCCGTCTGCGACGATGTGTTCCAGAGATTCCGCAACGGAAGCTGATGTCAGTTCGGCAAGCTGTGTTTTCAGCGTCCGGAGCTGATCCTGCAGGGCCGCCACGCGATCGGGAAGATCGGAAGCTTTCGGTGCTTTGAGCAGACGCTGAAGACGCCGGAGCAGGTCGTCGGCCTGGCGGCCTTTTTGCAGAGCCAGAGGGCCGGTGACAGCCGTGATCCGCCGCACGCCTTTGGCCACCGGTTCTTCAGACGTGATGCGGCACAGGCCGATCTGCCCCGTGTTGTCCACATGGGTGCCTCCGCACAGTTCCACGCTGTAGTCCCCCATGGACACGACACGCACTTCATCCGGATATTTTTCTCCGAACAGAGCCATCGCTCCCCGGCTGCGGGCTTCTTCCAGAGGCAGCAGCTCCGTGGTCACCCGGGTGCCGTCGGCGATCCGGGCGTTGATGATGTCTTCCACCTGACGGACTTCGTCTTCCGTCAGAGCCTGACCGTGCGCGAAGTCGAAACGCAGGGCATCGCATTCCACCCGGGAACCTCTTTGTGTCGCCTGGCTGCCGATGGTTTCGTGCAGGGCGTGGTGCAGCAGATGCGTGGCGGAATGAGCCCGGCGGATGCCGGAACGCCGATGGCTCGTCACTTCGGCATGCACCCGGTCGCCGACGGACAGCCGGCCGCGACGCAGCCGACCTTCCAGGACGAACAGAGTCTGATTGTGTTTCCGGCAGTCGGTGATGTCGACTTCGAGGCCGTCCGCGCTGAGACGTCCGGTGTCGCCCACCTGGCCGCCGGATTCGCCGTAGAATGGCGTGCGGTCCAGCACAATGCCGATCGGATCGCGGGTGCCTTCCGGAACCGTCTCGACCCGCTGCTGATCGACAATCAGACCCACGATCACTGCATCCGTGCTCAGTGTGTCATATCCGACGAATTCCGTGTCGCCGTGCTGTTTGCGAATCAGGTCCAGAGGTCCGGCAGCCATCACGGAAAACTCGCGGCCACCGCGGCTGATGACCGCGTGCTGTTCGGTCAGTTCGTCGTAACGGGCCCGGTCCACTCTCAGACCACGATCTGCGGCAATGGCTTCCGTCAGTTCAATGAGAAAACCGTCTTCGGTGTGCAGCGTGAACGCGTCGTCGCCGCGGATGATTCCGTCAGCGGACTGCGCCCGGGCGGCGAAGGAATCGAATCGGCTGAGGCCTCGTTCGATGGTCCCCAGAAACTGTTCTTCTTCCTGCCGGATCGTGTGCTGCACGCTGTCGACGGTTTCCGTGATTTCCGGGTAGGCGGATTTCATGACGTCCACCACAGCCGGCACGATTTCGGACAGAAACGGTTCCTGCCGGCCCAGCAGCCAGCCTTCCAGAAGCGCACGCCGCAGAAGCTGACGGACGATGTAGTTTTCCTTGTCCGTGTCCGGGACGACTCCTTCATGGATGCAGAAGGTGATGGCCCGCACATGATCGGCAATGCGACGGATCGGGCGTCCCCGGGAGCTGTCCGATTCATACCGAACGCCGACCGCGTCGGCGGCCGCGCGGCACAGCGGACGGAACACGTCGTTGTCGAAATTGCTGACAACCCCCTGCAGAGCCGCGGCCGTCCGTTCCAGCCCCATTCCGGTGTCGATGTTGCGGGCCGGCAAAGGACGCAGATTGTCGGGCGGATCGCCCACACGGTTGAACTGGGTGAAGACGAGGTTCCAGATTTCCACGTCGCCGTCGAATCCCGGAGGGTGATAGAAGATTTCGCTGCACGGACCGCAGACGCCGTCCGGCCCCTGGCTGGGCGCACTGGCCGGCCAGTAGTTTTCGTCTTCTTCCAGACAGGCGATACGGTCGGTCGACAGCCCGATGTCTTCGTTCCAGATGCGAAAGGCCTCTTCATCGAATCCGTACTGACCCCGATACACGCTGACCGTCAGCCGATCGGGGTTCAGACCGAGCCATTTCGGGTCGGTGAGGAACTCCCACGCCCAGCGGATGGCTTCTTCTTTGAAGTAATCGCCAAAGGAGAAATTGCCCAGCATTTCGAAAAATGTGTGGTGATACGCCGTGACGCCGACCTGGTCGATGTCACCGGTGCGCAGGCATTTCTGGCAGGTCACAGCCCGTGTGAAGTCCGGCCGGCCGATGCCCATGAATTCATTTTTGAACTGGTTCATTCCGGCCGGAGTGAACAGGACCGTGGGGTCGTCGCGGGGGACCAGCACGTCGCTGGGCCGCCGCACGCAGCCTTTGGTCTCGAAGAATGCCAGGTACTTTTCTCGGATTTCGTCGGTTTTCATGATGGTCGTGTGAACAGATCGGGAAACAGGATCCGCTGCAGTCTGCCGGAACCATAGCAGACCTGTGTTCTGTGAGAAGCTGGTGGTGGTTCAGCCGGATTCCGGAAATCCGCGCAGGACCGCTTCGAGAACGGCGTCGGTGTCTGCCAGACTGTCGAGCAGGCCGTCCGGGTGGCAGGATGCCAGATCGTGTCGGGTCGAGGTGCCCGTGGCCACGGCCACCGCAGATGCCCCGATGGCTCGAGCGCACTGAATATCGGCCGGTGTGTCGCCGATGATGCAGCAGTGTTCTGCAGGGATCGGTGTTTCCAGGATTTCCTGAGCCCGCTGCCAGGCGGCGGCGGCCACGTCGCTGCGATCCGTGTGAACATCGCCGAATCCGCCGAACAGAAAGAATCGATCCAGACCGAAATGCTTCAGCTTGATTCGGGCGCCTTCTTCACAGTTGCCCGTCAGCAGCCCGGAAACCACATCCTGCCGGGCGGCCAGGAGCTTCAGAAGTCGGGCGACTCCGGGCAGAACGTGTCCCCGGCGGGACTTCAGACAGGCCGGCAGGTGCTTCAGGTAGGCCCGGCAAAAACGCCGCCGTTCATCGCTGCCAGGAAAAATGCCGCAGCTTTCCAGGATGTCGGTGATGATCCGGCAGTCCGTCCGTCCGGCCGTATCGATTCGGTCTGCCGGGCAGTGCCGCTGAAACACATCGGCCAGAGCCAGCTCCATGGCCTTTCGTCCGGCTCCGCCGGTGGCCAGCAGAGTTCCATCGATATCGAACAGGACGACGCGTGCAGTCATGACGTTTCGGAACGGCCCGCCCGGCTCCGGTGGACAGCGGAGTCCTCGTCCGCCGGTCGGCGGAGAAACAGCGAATCGATATGCCGCCAGGAGGACGGGGCCGATGGGGTCTGCAGTTCGGCGGACGATGGACGCCGACCGGTCAGCGGTGGTCTCCGGGATGGTAGGTGACCTGGGTGTGAGCGGCCACGTCGTCTTCGTAGAACCAGGCGCGTTTGAGCCGTCGTTCGGACATCAGCCGGGCCTGATCGAAGAAGTGAGGGGATTTCGGGTCGCCGCTGACGCCGAACTGCAGAAGCGTCCTGGCTTCCACCCGGTCTCCGAATTCATAGATTCCCATGAAAGACGTTCCCACGACTCCGTACCGTCGTCGGAACGGGAGTTTCGGATCATCCGGTGTGCAGTACACGGTGAAGACTTCTCCCAGAGGCCCCGGGGCTCCGATGAGCGGCAGGCTGGGACGATCGTCGCTCAGACCGGCCACGGACGCTTCGGGACTGGGCGCGTTGGGGACCCGCTGCAGCCGGTTGAGATCGCCCCAGCGGATTTTCCAGCTTCCGTGATACTGTTCCAGAGACCGGGCGGCCTGAACCAGAGCAGCGAACTTCTTCTCCGGATGCAGAGCGAATTCCCGCTGCAGCCGCTCACTGCGCCCGTACATGATGCGGTACCAGCGCAGGCACAGCGCCGTGCGGGTGCAGTCGTACGATGTCCGGCAGTCCCAGTCGCGCAGATGATCGAAGTACGGCCGCGCGGCCGCGGCTGTTTCGGGGTGGGTTTTCTGAATCCGCTCCAGTTCCCGGGCCAGGACCGGCAGGCTGGTGAGCGGCCAGTACAGAGTCGTATCGAAGGCCAGAGTTTCCAGATCGTCCAGAGTCAGGTCCTCGGTCTGTCGCAGCAGCATGCGGGATACTTTGGCCCGTCTGCGGTCGAAGTCGTATTCTTCGACCATGTATTTCGGAAAGTCGCCGGCCGGCGGATTGTCGGTGTCGGTCGTCAGGTACGGCGTGGAATTGCAGTTCTGCACATAGCCGCAGCGGGGATTGAGTACCTGCGGAAGCTGATACACCGAATGCAGCCCCTGCCATTCCGTCCGCGGGTCGCTGCCGTCGACCGGACGGGTCCAGTCGAACTGCGGGTCTCGAATCGGGACGGCACCGTTGTACAGGTAAAGGATGTTTCCTTCGCGGTCGGCGTAGGCGCAGTTGAACATCGGCAGACGCCGCATTTCCATCGCTTCCAGCCATTCTTCCAGACAGGTGGCCTTCGCCATGGCCAGCCCCTGCGGCACGCGAGTCGTGTCGATCACGTTGCCCATGCGGACCGCCAGCCACGTCGTGTCGCTTTCCCGGGCCACGCAGGGGCCGTGATGAGTCCGGCGGAAGGTGTATTCTTTTTCGATGAATCCCTGTTCGGTGAGCACGCGGATCGTGTCGGTCCATTCCGTGGCGGTGCGGTAACCATCGCCGTAACGGTAGTTCAGCGGATGGTCCGGGTCGTCGAACGTTTCCCGGTACACATCGGCCAGATCCGGCTCATTGACCGTATGGGCCCAGCCCAGATGCTCATTGTGACCCATCCCCGGAAACGGGGAACCGAAAAAACAGGCTCCCGTGAAGTTGAGTCCTTCGCCGCTGCGGGTGTGTGCTTCGTACCACTGGCCGGGGCCGTACCACGGCTGATGCGGATTGGCGAACAGCATGGCGTGTCCGGATTTCGTGCGTGAGCCGGCCAGAGCCCATTGATTCGATCCGGTGACCTCGCGAATCACGTCCCCGTCCAGCGTGTTGGCTGAAAGCGAATCGGTCTGAGAACCGTCCGGCCGCCGGACGGTGACAATGCCTTCCGGGCCGGGACGCGGCGCGTGCGATTTCCTGTATGCAAAGCTCAACAGAATAAAACGGTCATAGGCCAGCAGATGCCATGGTTCGAAGTGGGTGATCAGCCGAGGCTGCACGTCCGGACGGCACGCCAGAAAGTAGTTGATGCCGTCCGCATAGGCGGAAATGATGCGGCGGTGTTCTTCCGGCAGAGTTTTCAGTTCTGCCTGGGCCCGCTGAGGGATCTCGAACAGCCGGTTCAGAACGTCTCCGGCCAGACCGGCTTCTCCCACCACTTCCGCATAGCGGCCGATCGACTGGATATAGGAATCTTCGACCTGCCAGAAGTAGTCTTCGCACTGACACCAGGCCATGCCGAAGGCCACGTTCGCATCCGTGGGCGCGTCGATATGGGGCACGCCCCATTCGTCACGGCGAATGGTCACCCGCTGCGCCGTCTGTTCCAGCCGCTGCCGCTCCGAATCCGGCAGCGGATCAGCCGCCGCAGCCGAAAGCCCGCCGACTGTCAGCAGGGCTGTCAGAATCACCCACGTACGACGAGCCGACAAAATCATGGCAGTCACCTCCAATTGGTCAGGACACAAACCCGAAAAAAAGACATGTGCCTGAACGGGCCGGCACAGCGGGACAGAGGCTGCCTGCAGCGGATACGGCAGACAGCATGCGTATGGTCATGCACACAGCAGGAGAATGCCAGGCAGAATCCGCTGGTTCTGCATGGTCCGCGTCCCGCGTTTCGGAATGCCCCCGCGCCCCGTCTGTTGCCACCGAACCCGGACTTTCGGCAGGCGGTCTGTTCGGTAAGATTCCATCGCTTTTGGAAACGTGTTTCTGTATCGGGAGTCAGCGTGTTGTCGTCCGCCGGGTCAGCCAGTCTTCCTGAGGGGTTTCGGGCCTGTGGCCGCAGTTGTGGGATCAAACCGAGCGGCCGATCGGATCTGGCCCTGTTTGTGTCCGACACGGCGGCGGCCGCCGCCGGAGTGTTCACCACGAACCGGGTGCTGGGAGCTCCCGTGATGGTGTCGCAGCAGCGGGTGCCTGCAGGCGATATTCGCGCTGTGGTCATCAATTCCGGAAATGCCAACGCCTGCACCGGTGATCGGGGAATCCAGGACGCTCAGGCGATGACCGCGTCCGTCGCCCGGCAGATCGGCTGCCGGGCCGAACAGGTGCTCGTCTGTTCAACCGGAATCATCGGTGTGCCGCTTCCCGTGGACCGAATCACCGCCGCGATCGGCCCGGCAGTGAAGGACGCCGGAACGGATGATGCCGATCTGATGGCCGCTGCAGAAGCCATGATGACCACGGACACGTTTCCCAAACTGGTTTCACGCGATGTGGCGGCCGAAAACGGCACCGTGCGGGTGGCCGGAGCGGCCAAGGGGGCGGCCATGATCGCTCCGAACATGGCCACCATGCTCGCGGTCGTGATGACCGACGCGGTCCTCACGCCGCCGCAGTGCGACGAACTGCTGCGGGAAGCGACTGCACGGACATTCAACTGCATCCGCGTGGACGGGCACATGAGCACCAGTGATACGGTTCTGCTGCTGGCCGGAGGATCGTCCGGTGTGGCGGCGGCGGACATGCCGGAATTTCGCGAGGCCGTCACAGACGTGTGTGAGAAACTGGCAACGGATATTGTGCGCGATGCCGAAGGTGCATCGCATTTCATTGTGGTCGATGTCTGTGGATTCGATTCCCGGGAAGCCGCCGTTCAGGTGGCCCGGGCCGTGGCGGACAGTGCTCTGGTGAAAACGGCCGTCACGGGCAACGATCCCAACTGGGGACGCATCACGTCGGCTGCCGGTTATGCGGGGATCGAATTCGATGCCGACTGCCTGACTCTGGAAATCAATGGCGTGACGGTTTATCGGAACGGGGTTCCCGTACCGTATGATGAAGGGGCGCTGTCGGCCGTGATGGCCGAACAGGACGTACATCTGCGGCTGGAACTGACCGGAGGTCCCCGGTCCGGCAGCAGTCAGGCCCGGCTGTGGACGTCCGACCTGACGCAGGAATACGTCCGCCTGAATTCCGAATACACCACCTGACAGTGCGATCGTGTCTGTGATGGATTTTCTTGTCGATGACCAGGATGCAGGGCCGCCGGACCGGTCCACGGCCCACGTGGCCCTGGTGTGCACCCGCATTCAGGAAATTCGACCGCTGCTGAAACAGCTTGACCGCCGCCGACGCTACACAGACGGCGGACAGCGCTTCCACGGCGGCTTTCTGGGGGAATCGTTCCGTGTGGCGGTCGTGGAAGCCGGTTCCGGATTTGCAGCCCACCGACGGGCCTCCGAAATCCTCATGGCCGAACACCGGCCCCGCTGGATTCTCAGCGTGGGCTTCAGTTCGTCCCTGGCCGACGATGTCCGACCCGGTGATCTCAGCCTGGCCACTTCGGTCTGTGACACCCACGGACAGCGTCTGCACGTTCGATGTCCCATCCCGGAATCGCCCCACGTGACTCTGAGACCCCACCTGGTGGCCGACAGTCACCCGGTAACCGCTGCACAGAAACGCGAACTGGCGGCCGAATCCGATGCCGGTGCCGTGGACACCGTCAGTCTGGCCGTCGCTCAGATCTGCGAGGAATCCCGGATTCCGTTTCTCTCCATTCGGGCCATCATCGACGGAATGGATGAAAACCTTCCCGAGGAAGCGATGGAAGCCGTGTTTGGAATCAGCCGGCAGCAGCGCAGCCCGGTCAGCCGTCTGCTGTCCGGCTGGCGGGTTCCTGCTCCGGTGCGCCCATGGGTCGAACGAACAGACACGGCCGGACGGCGGCTGAGTCGGTTTGTTCAGGGAGTCGTTCTGCAGCTGGGAGAACATCTGCAGCGTTCCTGAGGAACCGGGACGGATTCGACATCCTGCAGGTGAAATGTGTGTTTGGCTTTGAGGGCAGCTTGAAGGTGATTTCCCGCACCGATATCATCCGCCCCTCTGTTCGGCATCCCGTCGAACACGAAGTGTGGTGGCTATAGCTCAGCTGGTTAGAGCGCTGGATTGTGGTTCCAGAGGTCGCCGGTTCGAATCCGGTTAGCCACCCGTCTGTTATTGGTCAAAGCTTTCTGTGCGAACCGCCGGTCCCTCCCGGAACCGGCTTTTTCTGTGCGCCGGCAAGACGGTGCATCGGGCAGGTCGGCAACAGGCAACGTTGCTGCGATCGTGTGGAGCCCGGGAGCCCGGGAGCCCGGGAGCCCGGGAGCCGTGGGGCCGTGGGGCCGTGGGGCGAATCAGACCGGAAACCTGTGTGGAGGGGGCCGCCGTTTCTTCGTGGACGCCCCAGATAAGGATGTTTTTATCCGGTTTGTAAATGCTTTCCCATATACTACTTGCGTTGACATGATCGTGTTCTTCGGCAGATTCGGCCGATTCGTGATTGCCGAATGGGTTCTTCGTGGTAGAATGAAGGCTTCTCAGTTCTGAGATCGAATGTTCTCGACGCACGGTCTCCAATTCCATTCGTCCTTTCTTCAGCAGAGCTCCGTATCGACTGCAGTACCACTCCCGTCTTTCAGTTGAGTCGAATCGGAGTCTGTCAGACCACAGTGAGGTGATTCATGACATCAGCTGAAACCGCCCGGGCCGAATCTCTTCGACGGATTTCCGAACTGGAGTACATCCTGATCGGCGACCTGCGTGATCTGCTGGAATCGCCGATCGATGAACAGAATCTGCGATGGATCTCCGCCGTTCTGGATGCTCTTCTGGAAACGCTTCCGAAACAGTTCGAACTGAAGCAGAAGGCCGGTTTCAGCCAGGAAATTCTGGATGTCCATCCGAACTGGGAATGCCATGTGACGTCGCTGGCTGTGGAACACGAACAGATGTGTGACCGGCTGCGTCAGTTGCGGAGAGAACTGCCCAATGCCGTGCGGACGGAGTCTCTGGCGAAAACGCTGCGGATGGAACTGAAGGCCTGGATGCAGGCCTTCATCGCCTGGAATCGCCGTGAATCGCGGCTGCTGCAGACGGCCGTCAACCTGGAAGTCGGCTGCGGCGACTGACAGGCTGCCGGACTGACAGGGGCGAACGGCCGAGCGGTGTGCGCGTGAAGTGCGGAGGCTGGGTGAAGGGGGCTCTCACGGAGACCTCGGAGTCGCGGAGCTGCAGCATCGAGGAGGCCGGAACGAGCGGGCCGGGACAGCGCGTTGAAACGGCACGCCGCAGACCGACCGGTTGCTGCGCGGGTGATGGTTGTCACCGGCGGGCGTGCGGAGGTGGCAGTGTTAGCGGAGCGGCGCAAGCCGCCCGGTCGGTACCGAGGTGATCGTTGTCGCCGGAGGGCTCGCGGCGTTTCGCCGCGATTTCCGGTCGTGTCCCCGATGCCAGCAGGCCGGAACCAGGAGCGGAGTGATGCCGATCCGTCAGGGCGATCTTCAGCGTGAGCAGACGTCCCGGGAGGTGACGTGGCGGACGGTCAGCGGCGTCGGGAGCGTTTTTTCCGGACGGTTGTCGGCCCGTGCGGGCCTGGATCATCAGGAGCGTCAGGCCAGTGACCTCAGCAGGCTGCCGGGCCAACCTGCGAGTCTCCTCTTCGGTGACCCGCGCAGCGAGAAATCGTTCGACAAACGCCGTGTCGACTTCCGTGCTCTCGACAATCCCCGCTGCACCGCCCATGATGGATCCGGTAGAACGAATCGTTCCCGATTCGCCAATACCGATTCCCACCAGGATGAATGGTTACCGAGAACGGCGACCCGGCACCGGAACTTCCGGCCGACGGGAGAACGAACACGCTATTCGTGTGTTCTGCCGACCGTCTCCTAAGCAGATTTTTCTGAGATTCCTTGCGATCGCTCCCGGCAGAGCCTTGACGT
>WFTL01000170.1 GCA_015485495.1 Planctomycetaceae bacterium | reverse complement strand
GCCCCGCACAGCCTCCGCCGGAGTAGCCCCATTCGCGGTTCTGTTTCCAGCACGGATCCCGCCGATCACCACTGCGGAACGACGACCGATGCCGATACGGTTGTCCGTCCGGCATTCCGCGGTCCGGTGCACTGGGGCTCGCTGCGCCTTCCCACCCGATATCTGCTCTCGCCTCTGGCCGGTTTCACAACGCTGCCGTTCCGGGTGATCGTGCGGACGCTGGGCGGTGTGGGACTGGCCACGACGGACCTGATCAGCTGTCGTGCTCTGCTGTCCCGCAGCGAGCGGACCATGCAGATGATCGAAACGCACGAACGGGATCGTCCGTTCGCCGTCCAGATATTCGGAAGCGACCCCGGTGCCATGGCCGCGGCCGCTCAGTTTCTGGAAACGTCCGGCGTGGATACGATCGACCTGAATATGGGCTGCCCGGTGCAGCGGATTGCCGGTGGCGGCGCCGGTGCCGGACTGATGTGCCGGGCCGATGAGGCGATCGATCTGGTCACACGAGTGGTGGATGCCGTTCGCATCCCGGTCAGCGTCAAAATGCGTCTGGGCTGGGATGAAACGCATCTGACGGCTCCGTTTTTCGCCCGTGAGTTCGAACAGGCGGGCGTCTGTGCCGTGGTGATTCACGGCCGCACACGCGCCCAGGGATTCAGCGGCTCGGTCTCCCTGTCCGGCATCCGCCAGGTAGTGGACGCGGTGGAACGCATTCCCGTCGTGGGAAACGGCGACGTCCGCAGTGTGGCCGATGCGGCCGAAATGATTCGGCAGACCGGCTGCCATGCCGTTTCGATCGGCCGTGCGGCACTGGCCAATCCCTGGATTTTTCGGCAGCTCGATGAATGGGAACGAACCGGGCGATGGTCGCCGGCCGGTTCGTTCGATGATCGTCTGGAGCTGATGATTCGTCAGTTCGAATTTCTGGAAAAGCGTTTCGGCAGCGAGCGGGCCATCGTTCTGTTCCGAAAAATGGCCCACTGGTATCTCAAGGGAATGCGGGTGCGCAAACGGCTGCGGGGTGATTTTCAGAAGGTTCGAACACGTGCGGAATTCGATGCCGCCCTGTTGAAGATCCGCCAGGAAGGACCGGTGGACGGAAACCGCAGCGGCATTCTGACGGATGCCCGCATTTCGGTTCCCTCCGGCCCGATCGACCGCTGGTAGCCGGCTGATCCCACCTGGAAGGTTCCGGGCCGCATCCGCTTTCTGCGCAGAGAACGGCCCGGCCTCCTGGTGAAGAAAGCCGGGCCGCCCCGTCATTCCCGAATCGACAGACGTTCTCAGAACGTCAGGATCGCATCCACACCGAAGGTGGGTTCGGTGCCCAGAACCGGTACGCTCCAGTCGTACCGCCATTCCGGACGGATGATCAGGTTCTCCATCGGCTTGATGTTGACGCCGAAGGTTGCGGCATACTGAGAGTTGCCGTCTCGCTTCCACCATTCCACACGGGTTCCCAGCTTGATTTTTTCATCCACCGTGTAGAACAGGTACTGGTTGATCCCCACGTCTTCGCCAGGAGCGGCGAAGGGACCGGTGGTTGGTGAGTTCGTCGACACCAGATCGCTCTGCAGCACATAGTTGACCTTCTCGCTGACCGCCACGTCGAACACCATGCTGTGAGAATACCCGTTGTTGCGAGCTCCGAATTCTCCGGCCGTGGTGATGTACGTGAACGTCACTTTGTCGCCCAGTGCGGTGCTGAATCCGCCCAGGAAGTTGCTGCCGTCGTTGCGGCGGGCGAACCCGGTATCCCATCCGGCCGTCCAGCCCATGTAGATTTCCGTATCGTCATCGACCGTGTACGTGGCCACCGCACCGGTGTGCGTAAACGGTTCGCTGTTGAACATCGTCAGCGAATGGCTGTAGAAGAAATTGTTGGGAGCGGGAACCACTTCGTATCCGACGAGCGTATAGAAGTGACCGATGATCACGCTCCAGTCCCCCTGGGCCAGTTCGACGTACGCCTGAGGAATCGCCCAGCCGTACTGACCATTGTTGAAACTGGTATCCCATCCGGTCGGCAGTCCGGCAGCATTCACCGGATTGCTGAATGCCTGAGTGTCAGCGGCATCCACACCGTACATCGTGTCGATGCGGAAACCCCAGTCGAGACCACTGCTTCCGTCAGCGACTTTTTCAGCGTACAGCCAGCCCTGCTGCAGATTGAGCCGGTTGGGGTGGTTGTTGAAGGAACCGGCGTCGAAAGCAGTGACCCCGTTCGGTGTCACGCCGTCGTGGTAGCCCATCTGGACCCAGCCGCCGAAATTGATCCCGCTGCCGCTCTCACCGGTCAGACAGCCTTCGCCACAGGCATCTTCGGCACATTCCAGAACGGAAACCGGAGCACAGCAGGACGATTCACTGCAGCAGCTCATCTGAGCAAGCTGATCGGTGAGATCCTGACAGGCGCCGGAAAAGATTTCTTCACACTGGTTGCAGTCCGGACCGCAGGAGGTCGGGGTACAGCACTCCTCACCGGCGAATGCCGATCCGGACACGGAAAGTCCGGCCATCGCCATGCCCGCCAGGAATGTCTTCCATGATCGACGGATCATCTCATCACTTCCTTGAACACGAGAATTCTGGAAACACACACGAAGCAGTCTGCTCCCCCTCCTGAGACTGCTTCGCCAGCCCTCCCTGGGCTGCCACGCGATGATTCGGAGTCACTGCAATCGTGAATCACCGGCAGATCTCACCGATTCGCGCAAACGGCGAAATCCGTCTGATCCAGACGTTCGTATCGGCGGCCTCATTCCGTTCTCCCCGACACCGGATCCGTTTTTCTCATTTTCCTCACACGAACCGAAACCGTCCGCATGACAGATTCGGCAATCGGAACGGATTCCCCGCCCCGCAGACTTTTCCAGAACTGCCTCCTCTGACAGCACCTGGTGGCACATTCGTCCGAATGCGGTATGCTCCACCCTGTTCAGGCAGCCTCGCCTGAGGTGTTCACACGAGCCGTTCCGGACGGCCTCCATCGTCCTGATTCTCAACAGGGGCGTTTCGTGAGTTCCCGGCGTATCTGGAAACAGTATCTGGAAACTCTGCAGTCGGCCGGTGTGACGTTCCTGCCGAAAGTCCACCTTCCCGAACCGGTTCCGGTACGCGAAAAGCGGCCCCGGTCCCGGTCGGCTCCGGCAGCCCGCCGGTCGGACCATGCCGGCTCCTCACGTCTGCTTCCTCCCGAAAAACTGCAGCCCGAAAAGATTCAGCCGGTTCCCATGCTCGATGCCACCGCAGACATTCTGAACGAGTCGCCGGAAACCACCGAACAGAAGTCCGAAGCCCTGTGCCGTCTGGCTGAAGTGGTGGCCGGATGCCGCCGCTGTTCGGCTCTGGCCGACACCCGCAATCAGACGGTTTTTGGAGTCGGACACGCGGACGCTCAGATCATGTTCATCGGAGAAGCTCCGGGAGCCGACGAAGACCGGCTGGGCGAACCGTTTGTCGGCCGCGCCGGTCAGCTTCTGAACCGCATCATCGAAGCCTGCGGCCTGAAACGGGAAGAACTGTACATCTGCAACATTCTGCGCTGTCGGCCGCCGGGAAACCGCAACCCGCTGCCGCAGGAAGCGGCCAACTGCCGTGAATTCCTGGATGCTCAGATCCGCATCGTGCAGCCGGAATACATCGTCTGCTGGGGAACCGTGGCCGCCCGGAATCTGCTGAACGAAAAACGTCCCATCGGCCGCCTCCGCGGTTCCTTTCACGATTACGAAGGCATTCCGGTCCTGTGCACGTATCACCCGTCCTACCTGCTGCGCAATCCGTCTGCCAAAAAGGACGTCTGGCAGGACATGAAAATCCTGATGAAAAAGCTCGGTCTGCCGCTGCCGGAATGACCCCGCCCGGCCCGGAATTCGGCCGGAACCGCACACCTTCAGGCTCGTTCGAATGCGACGTTCAGGCAGGCAGATCCGGGGCGTCGTCAGCCGTCCGGCTCTCTGCGGTCGTCGAACGATCGCTGAGAAAATAGGGACCGCCGGCTGCCCGGTGGTCCGGCCATCCTCTTTCAGCGTCTGTTCGTTCTTCTCCCAGCAGGTAGCGAATCACGTCCCGGCGATGCACCAGCCCCACAGGACGGTCGGTGCGGTCCACAACCGGAATCAGCGTGACAGCCGCACATCGGAACAACGGCAGAACCGCATCGATCTCCGCCGTGTCCCGGGCCGATTCGACATGACGGGACACGATGGGACGGACCGTGTCGGTCGATGAGTGCGACCGCATCAGTTCGCGAATCAGAGCGGACTGAGCCACCAGACCGACCAATTCACCACGCGGGCCGGTCACCGGCAGCGTCTCCAGTCCGGTCTGCAGAACGATCCGGGCTGCCTGCCGCAGCGTCGTATCTTCCTGGATCGTCTGCAGCGCACAGGGGCACATCAGATCGGAAACTCGTGTGCCGGACATGATGCCATCTCTCGGCAGGAAACCCGACAGGAACAACAGGCCGAAAACAGACCCGTTCCATGACACTGTGGCCCGCGAGACGCCCGCCCGGCGGATCCGGCCGGTCCGGAACCGACAATCACCGGAAATCACCTGCGAAACAGTCCTGCTCTGCTGTTCGTATCGGTCATCCGGCCAGGCTGCTCCAGGATCGACAGCCGCTTCGGCCGATCCGAAGCAAACAGCCGCATCCCACCGTTGCCACGCCTACGACCGGTACGTCAGCACCCGGCGGCACACGGTCGGCCTCCTGCGCACGTCCCGTACCGCCCCTGCTGTCCCAATACCGAAGTCCGCGGCTTTCTTTCCGTCGGAACACTCCGTCCGACACCGGTTTCCCGGAAAACTCAGTACGACCGACGGCGGAACCGGCCTGTCGCTTCCGCAGGCCGCCCGTAGACCTTTCGGTGAAGTACAGCACGTTTCAGATTCCTGATTTCGACCGTCATCGGACCACCACGCTGTACCGTCAGCAGAATGTAGCTGTCCTCACCAGCCAGAAACCGCGATTCCGGGTCCGGATACCGTCTGCCACGTCCGTTCAGAGACGTGTTGTAAAAGGACAGCCCGTCCACCTCCGCCCACTCAGCGAAATAACCGAATCCCGTGATGCAGCAGGTGCCTCGCCGGAACAGCGTGTGCCAGCGGCCGCCGGCCTGTCGACGGACGTCAGCATTCCGTTCGTTGTGAATCGTCACAACAAATGCAGGAGGCGTCTCCATCAGCTTCGAATACCAGCGGAACTGCCTGGACTGCTCATCATATCCATGGCAGGTCTGCCACGTCGTGCCAAAGTCGGAAATGTGGCTGAAGTCCAGAGCCACGAACCGCAGATCGAATTCCGGCACGTCGAAATGCCATTTCCATTCGTCACCTGGCAGTTCGAAAAACCTCCGGAACGCCGTGGCTTCCACGTCGTAAACCGGCTCATCCGGCGGCCGTCTGCCCCGAGGCCGAATTTCCCGGTCGTGGTTTCCCGGAACCGGCATGAACGGTGTCGACCGAAACAGCTCAGGATAGGTATCGATCAGCGTCACATACGGTTCGATGCAGTCCTTAGTACCGGGACCGCACCGATCCCAGAGGCGGGCAATGTTGTCACCAGCCGTCAGAAGCAGATGCACATCATCCTTCATCACGGCCGAAAGGTCGGGCCGGCCCTGCCAGTCCGCGACGACCGCCACTCGCAGCACGTCCGTCGGACAGGCCCGAAACTTAGCTCGGGCGGACCGCTGATCACCGCTGCTCACCGAATAGTGGTACGTGATGTCCCGATGCGTCAGAGGAATCTCAACGTGGTGCAGCCTGGTGTGTTCATCGATCCGCACTTCCTGGTCGCACTCCTTCGTCCGCCCGAATCGAACAACCGAATCACCCGGCTCATCGGTCATCCAGTTGACGACGATTCTGCCCGGATCGTTCGTTCGGTGCGTGAGCCAGATGCGCGTGATATCCGCCCCCACAGCGATCGGCAGTGCACCTGTGAACAGAAACAGAAACACGACTCGTCGCATCGCAGATCCTCTCTCCGGCTTCCTTCCCCTGTTTCGATCATAAAAGGGAGAACCAATCCCGGCCACTCACCTCAGCAGAACCCGTTCTGCTCCCGCCGCAGGCAGACAACAGTCCCCCGGCCCCATCCTCTTTCGCCCCTCCCCTTCCTTCGGCCATCCTGGCCGGTCACGCTGTCATGCCGTGCACCGGGCCGCAGTCCGGACGTCGCAGATCGGACGTCGCAGATCGGACGTGAATCTCCGGGAAACACGCGGCGGGTCCGCTGTCAGAGTGAATCAGGCCGCTCGCCCGCCGTGATGGGACCGCGCCCCGGACGGGGACACGGTCTTCCAGAACCCGGGCGGCACTTCGAATCGCCCGCCCAGCGCCCGCAGTTCGGCCGCCGCAGCGCGAAGTCGGGAGCGTCCCTGAATCTGCGCCCAGCCGAACAGGCCGCGGAACCGGTCGGTCATTCCCAGACCATCGCCCAGCACCCGATCGATGACAGATACATCGTCCGCCACCTGTTCACTGAGCATGCGACCGGCTTCCAGCAGCATGGGCAGAAACAGCCGCAAAGGCATCGACTCTGCCGTGCCCGCCTGGGCCGGGCGACGTCGCTGGTCGATGATTTGCCGGACATCCTCCGTCAGATCTGCCTGAAACCGGCCATCGTCATAATGAAACCCGCTGCCGCACTTGCATCCGAGCCTGCCGGATTTGTACAGGGCGATGAGCAGTTCCGACGGCACGACACGATCTGGAAAGGCCCGATACAGCGTGCTTCCCACCTGCAGAGCCACGTCGATGCCGAATTCGTCAAGCTGTTCCGCGGGCCCGGTCGGCAGTCCGAATTCCCGGGCGGCCTGTGTGAGTCTTTCCACGGAAACACCTTCCAGAAGCAGTTCGAGCGCTTCATTGAGATACGGGACAAGCAGACGATTCAGGACGAAGCCGGGCGTGTCGGGAACGATGACCGGCGACTTACCCAGAGACACGGCGTAATCCCGCACCGTCTGCAGAATCACCTCAGAGGTTGCTTCAGCCCGCACAATTTCCACCAGCCGTCGGTCGGACACCGGATGACAGAAATGCAGTCCGCAGAATCGCTGCGGCGTCTGCAGACACCGGGACAGGTCCGTCATCGACAGGCTGGACGAATTGGACACGACGGGGACCCGCGGAGACAGTGCAGGCTCAATGCCGGCCAGGACCGACGTCTTGATCTCCGGACGTTCGGGAACCGCTTCGATGATCAGATCGGCATCGGTCAGTGCGGCCGGGTCGTCAACGCCCCGGACATCCGTCCGGTCGGCCGGTGCCCCGGTCGACCGGATGTTCAGAACCGCCGCTTCCGCCGCCGACCGATCCGGATCGAAAATGCGAACCTGGATTCCGGCCGCGGCGCTGACGGACGCGATTCCCCGTCCCATGACACCGGCTCCGAGAATGCCCACCGTGCGGACCGGCGGGCGATTCTCACCGGAGAAAGCCGGTGTACCAGACCGTTCGAACGAAGACGCGCCGAATGATGCCATGAAAAAAGGGGCTTTTCAGAGAGAGAGAGAGAGAGAACAGCCCTCAGGCTGCTCGACTGAGAGACACGCGGCCGGAAGACGCTTCGTCGTATCGGGAAATCACCAGCGCCGCGTTCTGTCCGCCGAAACCGATGTTGTCCGTCAGCATATGCCGGCATGCCCATTCCCGGGCCGTGTGCGGGACGTAATCGAGATCGCATTCGGGATCGGGGTTGTCATGGTTGACCGTCGGCGGGATCACTCCGGAATTCAGGCTGATCAGGCACACGACCGCTTCAATGGCTCCGCAGGCCGTCGTGGCATGCCCCAGCATGCTCTTGGTGCTGGACACCGGAATGCGATAAGCCTGCGCACCGAACACCTGTCGGATCGCATGGGTTTCCACCTTGTCGTTCACGACGGTTCCCGTTCCATGCGCATTGATGTAACCGATGTCGTCCGGATTGAGTCCGGAATCGGCCAGAGCCCGCCGCATGGCGGCCGCCGTGCCCCGTCCCTGCGGATGGGAATCCGTGACCCGCCAGGCATCCTGAGCGGATCCGTAGCCAGTGATTTCGCCCAGAATGTCGGCGCCGCGATTCAGAGCATGCTGCAGTTCTTCGATCACGAGCATCGCCGCACCTTCCCCGATCACGAATCCGTCGCGATCGATGTCGAATGGCCGCACGGCAGCCTGCGGGTCGTCGTTCCGCTGACTCAGTGCGGACAGCCGCTGAAACCCGGTGACTCCGAACGGATGGATCGTGCTGTGCGCTCCCCCGCACAGCATGACGTCCGCTTCGTCGAACTGAATCAGACGAGCCGCTTCACCGATGGCCTGCGTCGCGGACACGCATGCGGAAATGCAGTTGCCCACCGGCCCTTCCGCGTGCAGCCGTTCGGACAGATGAATGGCCGGCATGTCCGGTTCCATTTCCCGTTCGGCATCCGGGTCGAAAATTTTCAGCGCGTGTTCCGTGAACTGTGCGTCGGAACATCCGTCGGCTGTGAGCGATTCCTGAACCGTGCGGGTGAACATCTGAAAATCTTCGAACGGTTCGCCGCATCCCAGGTAAATGCCGAACCGTTCCCGCCGAATGCGTCCATCACCCGTATCCGCCTGCCGGGCCGCCTGAACCCCGGCTCCGATGGCAAACTGCGTCTGCCGGGGACACCGCTGCCAGGCCCGCGGATCTTCACCAACAGCCGACAGATCCCAGCCGCGGACTTCTGCCGCAATGCGCACGGGAAAGCGATCCGCATCGAACAGACTCAGACGGCCGACTCCCACACGTCCGGCGTACAGGCCGGAAGCCAGATCATCCACCGTACTGCCGATCGGCGTCACACAGCCCAGTCCGGTCACCACGACTCGCCGTTTCACAGTATGTCTCCCGGATCACGCCGCGAATGCCCGCACGGCCACGCAGCTGGCCAGCCCCCGACCGAACAGGTTCACGTTCAGAAAACTGTCTCCGGCCGCCGTTTCCCGGTCCGTCACCGGATCCACACCACATTCCGGGTCCGGTTCATCGCAGTTGAGAACCGGAAACAGAACACCATGCTGCACCGCCAGCAGACTGGCGATCAGTTCCAGAATCCCGGCACCGGATGCGGCGTTGGCCAGATGACTTTTGGCCGCCACGATCGGCAGTCCCGCAGCCGCATCGCCGAAAACCTGACCGATGGCCTGAGACTCAGCCAGATCGGAATCCGGCGTTCCCAGACCATGAGCGTGCACGTGGCCGACATCGGTCGGCGACAGACGGGCCTGACGAAGCGTCGTCTGCAGAGCACGGGCAGCCGCTTTTCGGCATCCCGACAGACGGTTCCGGTCGACAGCGGACGCCGCGGCGGCCCCCGCGATTTCACCGTAGATCCGGGCACCGCGGCGCACGGCCCCGTCCCGATCTTCCAGCACCAGAGCACCGGCCCCTTCACCCGGTGCCGGACCCGTTCGCTTCCGATCGAACGGCCGGCAGATTCCTTCGTCGTCGATGTCGCCTTCAAGCCGGGCGCGGAGACGGCTGAAGGCCGTCAGCGTGGTCCCCGTGGCACCGACCAGCACCGCATCGGCCGCTCCGCAGCGAATCGTGCGGGCCGCTTCGGCAATCGCCATATTGGCGGACACGTCGCGCTGAGTGATTGTATTGCCCGGTCCCCGCAGGTCATTGATGATCGCCAGATGACAGGTCGGCATGTTGGGCAGGCATTTCAGCAGCCACAGAGGAGCCACTTCGGGAAGTCCGTCACTGCCCCAGCGCGTGCTGTCGAACTGCCGGTCGTCCGTCAGGCACGAACGAATGCCGCCGGCAAAATCGTCCGGCTGAATGGAAACATTGTCCGCACCGAAACACACGCCCACACGTTCGGAATCGCAGACGTCCAGGATGCGGGCATCTGCCAGAGCCTGCTGACCGGCCGCCACCCCCATCTGGGTTTCGCGGTTCATCACCTTGAGCGACTTGCGGATGGCCCGGCGTTTGTCAGCCGGCAGGTCGCCGAAATCGTCGATGGTTCCGGAAAAATCCGCGGCACCGCCGGGCCGGGTTCCGGACGCAGTCCGTGTCAGTGTCTTCCAGAACTGTTCGGCCGTCCGCCCGGCAGAACACACGACACCGATCCCGGTAATGACAATGCGTCTGTGATCGTCCTGACAGCTGCGCATGCTGATGCCTTCATCCCTGATCGGCGTTCCCGGACGGCCGGATCTCCGAATCGGCCACAGATCCTCATAACGCGAAACCCGTTTTTCGGTCAATGGCGATCCTCCTCGCCCGCCACCAACCCGGTACTTCGGAAACCGGGCCGAACAGACATCACCGACAACCGCGAAGATCCGGGCCCGTCCTGCCCGGTGGAATCGTAAAATACGCATGATTCCGCTGACAGACGCTGGATTCGCCAGGAGCCGCTCCGCACACTTCCGGCAGTCGCCGGCCTCCTTTTCCGTGTTGCCGGACGCCATCGCCCCGAACAACAGCAGGAAAGCCATTCCATTGAATTCATCTGCCCTGCGTCTGCATGTTTCCGACAACACGGCCGTTCTCACGGTCAGCCAACCGGCCGGGACGCCGATTTCCATCGGCAGCCGTCAGGTTGTCCTGAAAGAAGACATCGCGGCCGGACACAAGGTGGCGCTGACCCGCCTGGAATCCGGCGATCCGATCATCAAATTCGGGCAGACGATCGGGTATGCCTCCGGCTCCATCGAACCGGGCGACTGGGTCCATGTCCACAATGTGCGGGCGGCGAAAGCCGGTCAGGACTACGAATTTGGCACGGAACTGCACGAACCGCCCGCAGCGGCTCCCCGCACGTTCCAGGGAATTCGCCGAAAGGACGGCCGGGCAGCTACCCGCAACTACATCGCTCTGATCAGCACGGTCAACTGTTCGGCCACCACCGCCCGCTACGTGGCTCAGCGCCTCGCTCAGACCGACCTGGGCGATTTCCCAACCATCGACGGAATCGTTCCACTCGTCCACAAATCCGGTTGTGCGATGGCATTCGGAGACGACGATCATCAGCGTCTGAACCGCACTCTGGCCGGATTCGCCCGACACCCCAACGTCGCTGCCTGCCTCATTCTGGGACTGGGATGCGAAACCGCTCAGGCCGGCTACCTGCAGGAACAGCACGGTCTGGTTCAACTGGGAGGTTCGGAAAACTCTCCGGAAGCACCTCCCCTGGTCATCAATATCCAGGAAACGGGGGGGGTTCGCAAAACCGTCGATCGGGCGGCGGGCGTGCTGCGGGATCTTCTTCCGGAAGCCGGCCGCGTGGTTCGGGAACCGATTCCGGTTTCCGAACTGAAGGTGGCTCTGGAATGCGGCGGCAGCGACGGCAACAGCGGCATCACGGCCAATCCGGCGGTGGGAATCGCCGCTGATCTTCTGGTGGCTCAGGGGGCAACGGCCATTCTGTCGGAAACGCCGGAAATGTACGGTGCCGAACATCTGCTGACCCGACGAGCGGTCAGCGAGGAGGTGGGGCGCCGCCTGCTGGAACGAATCCGCTGGTGGGAAGACTATGCGGCTCGCCACGGTGTTTCGATCGACAACAATCCATCGGTCGGCAACAAGCAGGGAGGCCTGACGACCATCTACGAAAAATCGCTGGGAGCCATCGCCAAAGGCGGAACCACTCCGCTGAAAGCCGTGTACCAGTACGCTGAACCGGTCACGGAATCGGGGTTCGTGATCATGGACAGCCCGGGATTCGACCCGGCATCCGTGACAGGGAAAGTGGCGGGCGGTGCTCAGGTGGTGGTGTTCACGACCGGACGAGGCAGTTGTTTCGGATGCAAGCCGTCCCCCACCATCAAGGTGGCCACGAACACTCCGCTGTATGAACGCATGTCGGACGACATGGATCTGAACGCCGGGACGATTCTGGAAGGCGAATCGGTGGAACAGGTGGGACAGCGGGTCTTCGAGAAGATCATCGCCACAGCGAGCGGCGAACCGACGCTCAGCGAACGGCAGGGAATCGGGGATGAAGAATTCTGTCCCTGGCAGCCGGGACCGGTGTTCTGACGCCGCTGCCCGGCGCAGTTCGGCGAATCCTGCCGCACCGGAAAAAGCCGTACAACCTGAACAATCCCTACAGTTTCGCAAATTGCCTGACCGATACTAGCCTCAAGACCGTCTCAATGCGCTCGGACTGCCGTTCCATACGGCCGGCCGGGACAGGCGGAACAAGCCAGAAAAACTGTTGGCTGGTAAAGGGTAGATCGATGCGGATCAGGCACCGTATGAAAACCATGTTGCCGTTACTGCTGGCGATGACCATGTCGGCCAGTGCAGCAGCGCAGGGACTCGGCGGTGTCCCCTCAGCAGGCAGTCCGGCCGTTTCTGCCGGAGCTCCGGGATCCGGAGCCGCCGGTGTTTCGTATTTTGGCATGCCGTCTTCGTTTCAGCCGCACCCCTATCTGTCACCCTACGAATACGCCAGCCAGCAGCACGTCAATCAGCAGGGTCTGTGGTTCCAGGACACCGTCAGTCATTTCGAACCGCGCGGTCGTCCTTACCGCTACCGCGTTCAGGTGGAATGGCTGAGCAGCCGGACACGGCGAACCAGTGACCAGGTGGGAGACCCGAACGCCCCGACTCTGGCCACGGACGAAATGGGCCAGTTTGTATCACCGCAGGTCATCACCTACCGGATGTTCTTCCCGCCGCTGATGTCGCAGATTCCGCAGGTGACGACGGACGGACTGAAAGTCACCGCCAGCATCGACAGCCGGGAAGGCTGGACGGCATCCTTTTTCGGATTCTGGAACGGCGAAAAGTCCGAACAGTTCAGTGCCCGGGAAGACCGGGAACGGTTTCGCGGCGATGAAGTGGATTCCCTGGTCCTGGGCCTGACCGGCGGAATCGGCAATCCCGGACCGGTGTTCAACAATCATCGGGACACGTCCGACCTGGAAATCGCTCTGGGACTGCTGCTGATGGACGGTACTTCCTTCGACGCTCTGGACCTGGATGCTCTGGATTTCGCGATCCGCGGCAACGCCACGGACATTTTCGACCGCACCCTCCTCTCGCCGCTCAGTCTGCCGCTGGATGACCCGACATTGCTGGGAAGAGGAACCTATCAGCGGTTCGACATCGATTTTTCGATTCGGCAGAGTGTCCAGACGTGGGCGGCCGGGGGACAACTGGAAACCGCACCGATTGAGGAACGCCATGGAATCACGTTCCGAGGCCTGATCGGCGGCCGCTACATGCAGGTCAACGAAGGGTTCTTCTTCCGCGGCATCGATTCGGGACTGGTGTATTCGATCTCTGATGATCCACAGGCGGTCGATCGCGTCGACAACGATGGAGACTTTTTCGTGGACGATATCGAAGAAGCCGGCGGCGGCGGGGACTACGAATCGTTCAATCTGTCCAACGAACTGCTGATTCGCGCCTTCGTCAACAGTCTGGTGCAGAGCGATCTGGCCGGTCCGGAGCTTGGTGTGAGTTACGACCTGGGAAAACGGGCCGGCATTTCGCTTGTCGGATCAACCCGCGTGGGAGCCATGATCAACCGGGAACGCGTTCGCCTGGCCGGTGACAACATCGGCAGTTTCGCGGCCACCCAGGACAACGATTCCGACGGAGACGAATTCGCCATCGATCCGGTCACCGGCAACCAGATTCTGCGGGCTCTGTTCGACACATCCACATCGAACGGTCAGCTCACACAAAACGCCTTCACCGACGCCCGGAATACAACGCACGTGTCGCCGCTGTTCGAACAGTCGTTCACGGCCCGCATTCCGCTGTTCGGTCACGTCCCCGTACTTCGAGACATGCCTGTTCTGGAAAACGCGACCTTCCAGGCCGGATACACGTTCCTGTGGATCGGCGAAGTGGCCGAACCGCAGTCGTCCATCGTCTGGCAGTCCAATCCGCGGGCCGGCATCTTTCCCACGCTCAACGTGCGCCGCGACAGCTTCTACCAGCACACGTTTCGGCTGGGCATCGACTGCACCTACTGACCGGCCGCAGGCCGCAGGCGGACAACCGATTCGTACAGGTCGGTCAGCCGATGGCGGCGAACACGAAATGCTGTTCCGTGATTGCGCACGCGCGTGTCCGACACAGCGTGCATCCGCAGTTCCACAACGATGTCACCCTGATCGACAAGGTCCAGCAGCCGCGTGACCGACGGCTTCTCACACCAGTCGACCGTCCGGTAATGGAAGGCTTCCCCGCGCCCGCGGCCGCGTGAACGGGCGCCGACGAAAACCGCGCAGCGGTGTTTTTCCGCCAGGCGCCGGGCCAGCACGTCGTACGTCCAGAATCCGACTGCATCGGCGTCATCCAGCAGCAGCAGACAGCCGGCCCGGTCATCGCAGCTCAGACGCAGCCCATGAGTGTTTTCGCGGCAGGACACCGTCTGGTACCAGGCCGCCCGTCCCTGTTCATCGATGTACCCGCGCCGCCGAACCCGTTCCGCGGCCGTCAGCCCGTCGATCCAGACCGGCTCTCTGAGAAACAGATTCATGGGCCGCTGGCGATCGTTGCGGCCGTCCGTCATCCGCCAGGCCTTCACTTCAATCCCCAGAAAATCCCCTCCGGGATCGTTGTTTTCCGGCACGCCCAGCAGAGTTTCCAGAGTGTAGCCGACACCTGTGTCGCCCGGCCGCCCGGTCGGAACATAGCCGGCCGCGGAAATCCGGTCGAAGCGTCGCAGAAATTCCGCCTGAGCCGCATTGATCGGTCGGTCATCGGCCCGAATCGCCGGCGGCATGAACATCAGGCAGACCACCACCGCGGACACGACGATGATCGCGGAACACGGCCGCATTCGAACGGCCGACGCACTGTCTGCAGACGGTCTGATCACAGACGAGTTCTCCTGCCCCGACAGATCGCCTCCTCCCATGCACTGGACAAACACTGCCGGGCCTTCAAGAATCGCCTGGTGTTCCAGGCAATGCAATCATCAGAAGATCGGACAGCAGGGACATGGCGGATACGGATGCGGATGCGGACGCACTGGCAGGTCGGCTGGCGGAGTTTCGGTCCGATTTTTCCCGCCTGCGATCCGAAATCGCCCGCGTCATCGTTGGACAGGAATCCATTCTCGACGACACCCTGATCGCTCTGACCGCCGGCGGACACGTGCTTCTGGAAGGCGTACCCGGGCTGGGCAAAACGCTGCTGGTGCGCACGCTGTCCGATGCTCTGGACCTGTCGTTCCGCCGCATCCAGTTCACTCCGGACCTGATGCCGGCCGATCTCATCGGTGCCACGGTGGCGGTGGATGACGGCAGCGGCGGCAAGGTGTTTCGCTTTCAGAAAGGACCGCTGTTCGCCAGCATCGTGCTGGCAGACGAAATCAATCGGGCCACTCCGAAAACCCAGTCCGCTCTGCTGGAAGCCATGCAGGAACATTCTGTGACCACCGGAGGCACCACGCACCTGCTGCCGCAGCCGTTTTTCGTCATGGCCACACAGAATCCCCTGGAAATGGAAGGCACCTACCCGCTGCCGGAAGCCCAGCTCGACCGCTTCTTCTGCAAACTGCTGGTTGAGTATCCTTCGGCTCAGGAACTGGAAACCATCCTCGACCGCACCACCGAATCCACGGAAGTCCGGGCCGATCCGGTTCTGAACGGCCGCCGGATTCTGGAGATGACGGCGTTGTCCCGTCGGGTGCCGATTGCCGACGACATCCGGCGACAGGCCATTGCTCTGGTGCTGGCCACTCACCCGGACCGCCCCAATGCTCCGGAAATCACCCGCCGTTACGTTCAGTACGGATCCAGTCCCCGCGGACTGCAGGCACTCATTCTGGCAGCCCGGATTCGCGCCATTCTGGACGGCCGTTTCCACGTATGCTGCGAAGACCTGAACGCGGCGGCCCGGCCGGTTCTGCGTCACCGCATCATTCTCAACTTCGAAGGTCAGGCCGAAAACGTGCGTCCCGACGATATCCTGAATCAGATTCTCGACACGCTGCCGGATCCTGTTTCTCCCTCTGCCTGACCGTTTTCCAGCCCCGCCGGATACTGATGTGTCCGAACTGTTTCCTTCCGATTTTCTGACGCGTCTGGAATACCTGTCCCTCGTTTCACGGCGGGTGTTCCGCGGATCGCTGCTGGCTCAGCGCCGCTCGCGCCGCCACGGCGGCGGCATCGAATTCGCCGACCACCGGCAGTACACGCCCGGTGACGATGTCCGCGATCTCGACTGGACGATCTACGCCCGCTTCGGCGATCTGCTGCTCAAACGCTTCCACGAAGAACAGGATCTGCACGTCGGCTTCCTGCTGGACTGTTCCCGCAGCATGGACTTCGGCCGGCCAACGAAATTTGATCTGGCCCGACAGGTGACCGCCGCGCTGGCGTATATCGCCCTGAGTGATTTCGATCGGGTCACGGTTCTGGGCTACGGCCCTGATGTCACCCGGCGGTTTCCCCTCACCCGCGGACGGGCCCGCATCCTGCCTTTGATGAAATTCCTGGAACACCTGCCTCTGGCCGACGGCGTCGCATCGACTGCCGCAGCCGTCCGTCAGCTTCTGCATTCGCCGAAGCAGACCGGCCTGGTTGTGGTCATCAGCGATCTGTACGACCCGGATGGCTTCGAAACCGCCCTCGATCAGCTCAGATACCGCGGAACCGATCTCCTGGTCGTGCAGCTCCACGCCGCCGAAGAAGCCGCACCGAGTCTGCTGGGAGACGCCCGGCTGGTGGATACCGAAACCGGAACCACTCTGCACGTCACCGTCACCGAACAGATGCAGGCAGAATATCGGCAGCAGTTCGAAAGCCATCAGCGGGCTGTTCGCAACTACTGCCTCCGTCATCATCTGGGATGCATGCAGGCAGCCAGTCACACGGCCTATGATGAACTGGTGATGCAGATGATGAAACGGTCGGCATAACGACAGCCGCTGCCGCCGGCGCTCTGGTTTTTTGGAACGAAACTGTGTCCTTCGCTTCTCCTGCCGCATTGTTCTGGCTGCTGCTGGGCATCCCGATCATCGGTCTGTACCTGCTGCAGCGGTCTGTTCGGCGCGTTCCGGTCCCGACGCTGCTGTTCTGGACGTCCGTTCGAAATCACCATCCTCTGGCCACACGGTGGCAGCGGCTGCGGCGGCCCGTGTCTTTGCTGGTGCAATTGCTGCTGCTGACAATGATGGTTCTGGCACTGGCCGACGTGCGGCTGCCCGGACAGGACTCCGTTCCTCGACGTCTCATCGTCGTCCTGGACCGTTCGGCCAGCATGCAGGCCACCGACATCGCCCCATCCCGATTCGAAGCGGCCCGCGAAGCGATCCGGGACGTCCTGGCCGATCGGCATCCGGATGACGAAGCGGCTCTCGTCGTCACCGGCACGCCTCCGGTCATCGCCGCACCCGTCAGCCGACATCCTCATCTGCTCCGGAAAGCTCTGAAAGAAATCCGGCCGCAGGATGGTCCGGCCGACCTGGCCGCGGCCGTCGATCTGGCGACCCGCCTGTGCGGCGACCACACCCGCTCGGAAATCCTCGTGGTCACCGACGGCTGCGATCCCTGGAACGCCGCACCGCCGCATAACGGACCATCGAACAACGAACCAGCGGACCGCAGCAGCAGACGCATCGCCGTGTCTCAGATTCTCATCGCCGGCCATTCTTCTCCGAACATCGGTCTGACACGATTTCACACACGCCGCAGCCTGACGGATCCGGCCAGTTACGATCTTTTGCTGTGCTGCACGAACGCGTCCAGCCGGACCGTCACATGCGACGTCGTGGTTCGGCAGAATCAGCACATCACCGACGTCGTTCCACTGCGGATGGCTCCCGGGGCAACGGAAACCCGCAGTCTGCGTCGGGCATCGGTCGACGGCGGACTTCTGACAGCTCACCTGACGAACCTGCAGTCCGATCCTCCTGGCCGGCCGGAGCCGATCGACTGTCTGGCTCTCGACAACACCGCCTGGTCCGTCCTTCCGGAACGGCAGATCCGCGATGTGCTGCTGGTCACCCCGGGCAGCCTGTTCCTGACGGAAGTTCTGCGTGCCGCTCCGCTCACACGCCTGACCGTCCGCAACACCCTTCCGGACCAGTGGCCGCAGGATTCCATTGTTGTCCTGCACCGTCTGGTTCCCGACCCGCTTCCGGAGCGGCCTGTTCTGATCATCGACCCGGAAGCCCCGTCCGATTTCTGGGACATTCGCGGACGCATCCCCGATCCTGTTCTGACCTCCTCCCGCCGGTATCCGCCTCTGATGGCCGGCGTGACACTGGACAATGTCGTTCTGAAGAACATTGCGGACCTGCGGTGTCCGGATGGTTCCGTTCTGGTGTCCACGGCAGACCAGATTCCCGTCTATGCCGACATTCCCCGTTTCCCGCACCGGTGTCTGCTGCTGAATGTGAATCTGGAAGCAGGCGACCTGGCCTTTCGCACGGCCTTTCCAATTCTCATCAGCAGCGCCCTGGACCACCTGAGCGGCCGGTCCGATGTGTATCCGGGAGCCGCCGTCGCCGGCGACACCATCACCCTGCCGGTGCCGGCCGAAGACGATTCTGTCGAATGGCTGCTGATCGGTCCGGACGGACGGACCATTCCCCTGGCGAACGTGACGGCGCCGGACCGGCAGAAAAACGGATTCCGCCTGCTGCAGGCCGGCCCGCTGTCCGCAGCCGGAATCTACCGGCTGCGGCCCCGTGCCGCCGCGGTCGGTGACGAACGGTTCATCGCGGTCAACCCGAACGGCGAACGGGAATCGGACCTGCGTCCCTGGAACCGCCAGATCATCCCGAACCGGTCTGCGGCGGAGCCGTTCGGACGCAGCCGGCCGGTCTGGTTCTGGCTCGTCGCCTGCGCTGCCCTGGTGTTGACCGTCGACTGGGCTCTGTATCAGAGAAGGAGTCTGGATTGACGCCGGAATTTGCACGTCCCTGGATGCTTCTGTGGCTGCCGGCGCTTCTTGTGCTGGCTGTCGTCTTTTCCCGCCGCAGTCTGGTCGACCGATCTCTCCGTCAGAAGCGGATCCACCTGACGGTCCGATCACTGATTCTGACACTGCTTGTTCTGGCGGCCGCAGGACTGACGTGGATCATCGGCAGCCGGAATCAGACAGTCGTGTTCCTTCTGGATGTCAGCCGCAGTGTGGACGCGGCCGCGGCAGACGACCTCCTGGCCGCCCTCCCCGCTCCTCCACCGAACTGCCACGCAGTCATCCTGCCGTTCGCAGCGGAACCGGGCGAAGCGGTCCAGGCGGTTCCGCCGCAGTCATCCGTTCGAACGGAACAGGCGGTGAACGATGACCAGGAAACCGACATCGAAAAAGCGATTCTCGCGGGGGCGGCCCGCATCCCGTCCGGCCGTGTCCCGCGACTGGTGCTGCTGTCCGACGGCAATCAGACCACGGGACATGCGGTTTCGGCAGCCGCAGCCGCCGGGATTCCGGTCGATGTGCTGGCGATTCCGCCACGGCGCACCCGGGACGTTCTGGTGTCCGAAATCCGCGCCCCCGACACAGTGCGTCAGGGAGCCCCGTTTGTGATCGACGCGGTGATCGACGCCACGGACGACGACGACGGATTCCTGGAACTGTACCGCGGGCCCCATCTGATTGCCCGCCGGCACCAGCCACTGCATGCCGGCACGAACACCTTCCGTTTCGAACAGACGCTGGAGGATCAGCGGCTGGCGGAGTTCACGGTGCGTTTTTCCGGGGCGCAGCATGACACCGTGCTGGAAAACAATGCGGCATCGGCGGTGGTCCGGAGCACGGCTCCTCCCCGCGTTCTGATGATCGAACGGCACGCAGACCGCGTCCGCGAGTTTCTTCGCGTGCTGAGGCAGGAAGGCATCCCCGTGGATGTGCGGCCGCCGGCAGGAATGCCCGAACGTCTGTCCGACCTGCAGAACTATGATCTGCTCATCATATCGGATGTGCCGGCAACAGACCTGTCCGAACAGCAGATGGAACTGGCCGCCCTGTGGGTCCGCGAAACCGGGGGCGGGATGCTGATGGTGGGAGGGCCGGAATCCTTCGGCCCGGGCGGATATCACCAGACACCACTGGAAACCATCCTGCCGGTTCACTGCGATGTCGAAGATCAGCAGAACCGGCCGGGACTGGCCATGGTCCTGCTGATCGACCGTTCCGGATCGATGGACGGCACGAAACTGGCCATGGCGAAAGCCGCCGCGCAGCGAGCCGTGGAGGTTCTGGGACCGCGCGATCAGATGGCCATCCTGGCCTTCGACGAACAGACGCGCGTGATCAGCCCGCTGCGGCCGGTTTCTGACGGGCCCATCGATGCCCGCATCGGCCGTCTGTCGGCCGGGGGAGGCACCGCGATGTATCCGGCGATGCAGACCGCGTTCGAAATGCTGCAGGGCACGGCAGCGCGTCTGAAACACGTCCTCATTCTGACAGACGGCGTGTCGTCTCCAGGTGATTTTTCCGGGATCGCGGCCGCCATGGCGGGAGCCCGCATCACGGTGTCGGCCGTGGCGGTCGGCGCCGATGCGGACCGCGCGCTGCTGGAAGAAATCACCCGCATCGGACGCGGCCGCTTCTACTTCACCGACGATCCTGAACAGATCCCCCGCATTTTCGCACGCGAAACCGTGGCCGCGTCTCAGTCGGGCATTGACGAAGACCCGTTTCTGCCGCAGCTCGTGCGCGCCACGCGCGTGCTGCAGCAGGTGGACATGAACACCGCCCCTTTTCTGCTGGGCTGCGTCCGCACACGGGCAAAATCCACGGCTGAAGTCATTCTCACCACGGAATCCGGTGACCCTCTGCTGGCCTGGTGGCGGTACGGACTGGGCATGACGGCCGCCTTCACTTCAGACGTCGCAGACCGCTGGGCCGCCGAATGGCTCGCCTGGCCCCGATTCGGCCGATTCTGGGCCCAGACCGTGCGTCACCTGCTGCGCACAGAAACCGATGAATCGGTCCGCATCCGAACGGAACGAATCGGCAGCACCACGCGGATCACCGCGGACATCACCGACCGCGACGGAGCGTGGATCAGCCAGGCCGATGTGGACATCACACTGCTCGATCCCCGGCTTCGCCCGTCGCAGCACACGCTGCGGCAGACCGCCCCCGGACGTTATCAGGCGGACGTGTCCACACCGCAGACCGGTCTCTGGTCTCTGACACTGCGAGCCCGCCTGCAGAACCGCATTCTGTGTCAGTCGACGCACGGGTTTTCTGTCGGTTACCGGCCGGAACTGCGGCTGCTGCCCGTGCACCACACCCTGCTCCGCCAGGTGGCTCAGGTTTCCGGCGGCCGCGTTCTGGACAATCCGACTCAGGTGTTCGCTCAGGACGGACGCACCGCCCGGCGACCCGTCGAACTGTGGCCGGCGCTGCTGATTCTGGCCCTGCTGCTGCACGTGGTCGACGTGGCTCTGCGGCGGATGGACGGACGTGTCCGGCCGACAGGGCTGATCAGAGCATTTCGCGGGGCGAACCGGTCGGCGGCCGAACCGCCCGCACCACCGCCCGCAGCGGTGCCGGCCAGCCTTCCACGGTCCGGGACGGATCGTGCGGGCTGAGACAGTCGGCCAGCGATTCGAACGTCATCCAGTCCGTCGAACGCTGTTCCTGAACGGTCGTCGGCGTGATGTCCACGACTTCGACGTCCCGAAACCCGGTCCGCTGCAGCCAGCGGGTGAGCATCGGCACAGACGGAATGAACCACACGTTTCTCATTCGGGCGTAACGATCCTGAGGAACCAGAACGCGCGGCTCAGGATCGTCGATGATGAGTGTCTCCAGAATCAGCACGCCGCCGGGTTTCAGCGCATTTCTCAGAAGCAGCAGATGATCGACAGGGCCGGTGCGGTGGTACAGAACCCCCATGGACACAACCGGATCGAATATCCCGGGACAGGTCTGCAGACAGCCATCGGTCAGAGGCACCACAGCGTGCGGAGCCGCGGGATCCGCCAGGCGCCGCACGGCGGCGTGCTGAACCACGTACAGCAGAAACGGTTCCAGACCCAGAACCGATTCGGCGCCGGCCGCCAGCATCCGCCACCCGAAATAACCGTTCCCGCAGCCCACATCCAGTACGCGCCGATGGCGCCAGTCCGTGCATCCTGCGATGCGATCCCACTTCCAGTCCGACCGCCATTCGGAATCGATGAAGGTTCCGGCGATCTGAAACGGACCTTTGCGCCAGGGACGCAGACGCATCAGGGCATCCGCCACCCGGCTGCGATCGGAGTCGGACAATCCGGGCGCTTCGACCGCCACCCGTCCGTCTTCGATGCCCCAGCATGGTGCGTCCGCAGTCGGCAGAATCTTCAGCAGAGCAGCCCAGTCGCCCTGCTGACCATGACGAACAGACACCAGAGCATCGTCCGCCGCCCGGCTGAGAAGGGCGGCCCATTCCAAACCCGATCCTGCCGGCAGCCAGGAAGACAGTCCGTTCCAGGCCGACGTCAGCAGTTCCGAATCCGCCCGACCGCCGGAACCGGCGTTTTCAGGACGCATCACGGAACCCGAGCACCACCAGCGCGCAGGGGCCGCTGTGGATCACGCTGATCCCGGCTTCTTCGGCAGCCGCTACGGCGGCCGTGCTTTCGGCTCCCGGCTGCATCCAGATATGAGGAACCCCGATCGCAATGGCGTCCTGGACGACCTGTTCGGTGACGGCCGGCGGAGTGATCACGGAAATGCCGTGCAGCGGGTGGTCGATCTCGCGAAGCGAACGGACCGCCGGCAGACCTTCGACCTGGTCGGCGGTCGGATTCACGGGAGTCACCGGCAGATGATTCTGCAGATACGCCCGCAGCACCCGGTTGCCGTACTTGTTCCGATCGGTCGATGCCCCCACCACGGCGAAGGGAGATCCGGAAAGAAACGCGTCGATCTGCGGGTCTCTGTTCATGCCGATTCCACGTCCACGGAAAAACGTTCTGACTGTCCCAGAAAAGTGAGCGGATTGTTCAGCGTCACGCGATCAATGATTTCCACCGCATGCCCGCGCCGCCGCATTTCCAGCCGCGCTTTGGGGACAGCCAGAGGATCACTGCAGCCCCAGTCTCCGGCTGAATTCATCCAGATGCGTTCGGTGCCGTACATTTCAATGATGTCCACCGCCCGCTGGGGCGTGACTTTCGTATCCGGGTACAGTGTCATGCCGGCCCAGAATCCCCGGTCCAGCACTTCCGCCACGGTGTGTTCTTCCACATGATCGATCAGAATGCGGCCCGGATCGATGCGGCTGGCCGCCAGGGCATCCATGATGATGCGGGTGCCCTTGAGTTTGTCTTCCAGATGGGGCGTGTGGACCAGCACCATCTGCCCGTGTTCTTCGGCCAGACGAATCTGTTCTTCCAGAATCGTCAGTTCGTTGCGGGTGTTCTTGTTCAGTCCGATTTCCCCGATCCCCAGAACACCGGGACAGTCGAGAAATTCGGGAATCAAAGACACGACCTCACGAGCGAACCCCGGATCGTCCGCTTCCTTGGGATTGATACACAGCCAGGTGAAATGCTGAATGCCGAACTGAGCGGCCCGCCGCGGTTCATACTCGGTGAGCTGCCGGAAGTAGTCGTAAAACCCCTGAACGGACGACCGGTCGAACCCGGCCCAGAAAGCCGGCTCCGTGACGGCAATGCAGCCGGCCTGAGCCATCCGCTGGTAGTCATCGGTCGTACGCGACACCATGTGGATGTGCGGATCGATGTATTTCATGACGGGTCTCCCGTCAGCGACACAGGCGCTCCGATCGCCCCTTTCATCCCTGCCGCCGAAACCGGCAGTTCCGTCGTCTGATCGCTGAGCATGGTCAGAATCCGGCCGGCCCGCCCTGTCCGACCGTCCGTCAGGATCTCCAGAGCCCGGCGGAAGGACGTTTCCCGAATATCGTCTTCCGGTTCGCCCGCCGCCCGATCCAGCCGGTCCAGAAAGGCGGCGATGTCCAGAAGCCGGGCACGGTGTTCCATGAAATACGCGTCCAGCACCTGAGTGCGGGTCATCGGACAGGAATTCTCAGACGGCACATTCATGATGCAGACTCCATCAGTCCCAGTCGCTGCAGTTTATCGCGGCATTCGTCGCGTTCGCGGCACCGCTGCAGCCCCTGCCAGGCGGGATCCTGAGCGGCCAGGAAGGCGTCCTCGGACCATGGAACCGCGTCTCCGGATGCCGCCAGCCGCTGAATGACTTCCGTATCCAGACGAGTCAGAAACAGGGCCTTCATGCGGTAGTCCAGAAAGGCCTCCCAGACGACCGGAAACAGCGGACGCACGATCTGCTCTCCGATCGTCGTGGCATAACGCCGGATTTCCAGTTGAGCGTGGTGGTCCATGCGCAGAGCCAGAAAGTGAAGCAGATTGTGCAGATCGACTTTCCAGTACGCTTCCGTGTATGTCGAAAGCGGCAGATCCTTACGGGCCTGTTCCCGGGCCACTCCCACGGCGATCCGATGCTGATACACCTCCCGGATCTCGTCCTGCAGTTCCTCTTCCTGCCGGCTCAGCTCCCGCCCGACCTCTTCGGGCAGCACTCCTTCGCTTCCCTGGCGATTGCCGGCCGCCTGCGTTCTCCATTCGCCGGGTGCGGTCCGCTGGGCCGCATCGATCGCCAGAGAATACCGGGTGCTGTATTCATTGACACTGGCCGTGCGGTGCCGAATCCACTGCCGCCAGCAGTCCATGGGCACGCGGACCAGCAGCTTGATTTCCGCCATTTCGAACGGAGTCGTGTGCCGGTGACGCAGCAGGTAGCGAATGAGCGTCCGGTCGTCGGATACCTTTTTCGTTCCGGCACCATAGCTGACGCGGGCCGCCTGGACGACACTGCTGTCGTCTCCCATCACGTCCACCAGACAGACGAATCCGTCATCGAGAACGGGGAACTTTTTCCAGCGCAGCTCATCGGCCGGGGAACCGGCGTTTTCCTGTGAACTCATGAGATTCCTGTGAATCGTACCGGGACCGGAAGACATCCGGACTGTCGTCAGCAGGCTTCAGAATGTAGGCATTTGAAGTCGGCATTTCCATCGGGTAGAACCGCCGGGCAGCCGCCGATCCGGCCGGACAGCCGTTTTTCGGCCCGACCGGTCCGTCCGAAACAGACGGCATTCCCCGTGCTTCGGTTTTTCAGGATGCTTCTGTTCCATGACCGACGATGTTTCCATCATTCATGCTCAGCCGGACCACGCGGGGGAGGTTGCACCGCTGTTCGATGCCTACCGCTGCTGGTACGGACAGGCCAGCGACCCGGCCGGATGCCGCCGATTCCTCACCCAGCGGCTGCGGCAGAACCAGTCGGAACTCTTTTTCGCCCGCCGCGCATCGCGCGCCGTCGGATTCGTTCAGCTCTATCCGCTGTTTTCGTCCGTGGCCCTGGCACCGGTCTGGCAGCTGAACGACCTGTTCGTGGCAGAATCGGACCGGCGGACAGGGATCGCCACGCTGCTGCTGGAAACGGCCGTCCGATTCGCGGAATCCCTGGATGCCGTCCGCCTGGACCTGGCCGTCCTGAACGACAACACCGCCGCACTGGCCCTGTATGAATCGGCCGGCTGGAAACCCGACACCCGTTTTCAGCGTCTGACATACCAACTGACCAGGTGACCTTTTCCCTCCCGGACTGCTGCCGGAGTTCCCGACATGGCCGATAACCGGACTGCCATCGATGAGGCCACAGCCGCCTTCATCCGGCGGCAGCCGATGTTTTTCGTCGCCACCGCTCCCCTGGCCGCAGACGGACACGTCAACCTGTCGCCCCGAGGACTGGATTCGTTTCGGATTCTCAGCCCACACCAGGTGGCCTGGATCGACTACGTGGGCAGCGGCATCGAAACGGTCGCTCATCTGAAGGAAAACGGCCGGATCGTGGTCATGTTCTGTGCCTTCGAAGGAAAACCGGGAATCGTCCGGCTGCATGGCACCGGCCGCGTCACGGAAGCCGCCGACCCGGATTTCGCAGACGCCGCAGCCCCCTTTCCATCCACCGAAGGCGTGCGGGCCGTGATCACAATCGACATCCGGCGCGTGTCGCGGACGTGTGGATTCGGAGTGCCCCTCATGTCGTTCCAGGGGCAGCGCCCGGACCTGATGCGCTGGTGCCGCAGCAAAGGACCGGACGGACTGGCCGATTACCAGCGCCGAAAGAATGCTGTCAGCCTGGACGGCCTTCCCGGCATTCGCCTGGCACCGGACAACCACCCGGAAAACGAATCCGGCATGCCGCACTGAATGCACACCGGGAAACACCGTCCGTCTGCGGCCGTCCGTTCAGGACTGTTCCGCCCGCCGGTTCCAGGTGCGCGCGATCTGGATTTCCAGCGGCAGCAGCACGAACATCCACGACCAGATGACGTTCACGATGGTGACTATCAGAGCCCTCGACGTCGGCTCATTGATGCCAGCCGGATTCAGCGCTGGACCGACAGCCCCCAGAAGAATGAACGGGAAACAGGCATTCGAAGCCAGCGTCAGAAACACAGCCACCGGCAGCGCGATCCAGCGGGAGTACAGGGACAGCAGAAGAACCAGATGCACACACAGCAGCACATCGAACAGATACATGACCACCGCAGACGGGGACACAAAACTCAGAATGGACGACGAACCGTTTCGGAACAGGACCGCCATGGCCAGCAGACCGGGAATCAAAGACAGCGTACCGGCCGCCAGTTTCTGCAGCAGCAGCCATCGCGGTCGGATCGGCAGCAGATGCAGCAGAACCAGGGCATTCTGCTGGATTTCCTGAGACAGCACGCCGTCTGCTGCGACCAGACATTCCACCGACAGAGCACACAGCAGCAGCAGAAAGCAGGAAATCGTCAGGTCGTGCGACAGCCCGACGGAAGATCCGGGCACAGCCAGACGATGCAGCACCCCGAAAACGAAGATCAGACCGAAATAGATGATACAGCGGGCAACGATGGCCGGGACGCCACCGTAAAAAAAATGGAAGTCCTTCCACAGCATGAACCATTTCCAGGCCCGGCTGACCGTCAGCCGCCGGAACTTCCGTCCGGACCGGGACAGACTCTGCGGGGCCGACAGAGGCACACGGCGGAACAGCAGCGTGGACAGAAGAAACAGGCCGGCGCTGAGAACCAGTGACCACCAGAACTGGCGGTCTGTCAGAGCCGTCGTGCCGACCGGAGACAGAACGGTGTCGAGACGGTGCGTGACCAGCAGCGGCTGCAGTCCCTCCTGCAGCCATCGGGCAGCCTGGGGCGCTTCAGAAGGCACCCAGGCAGGCAGAGTTTTCGCCTGAAGAGCGTTCAGAGCCGGGTCCGACACGAACAGGGTGACCAGCAGCAGCGTGGCCCGTCCGGCTGCCCGAGCGGACGAGGCGGAAATCACCGAACACAGCAGCGCCGCATTGGCAACCAGGCACAGCCAGGCGGCCAGAGCCAGGTAAGCCGCCAGCACCTGTTCCCACATCACGCCTCCCAGCGTCACAGCCAGAAAGGTGAACGGCATCTGAATGAGCAGCAGCATCAGAGCGCCGATCAGTCGGGATGTCGATTTGCTCAGAAGAATGCCGGTCGGCGGAGCGCCGGCCAGAATGAGCAGAGACAGGGTTCCCGCATCTTTTTCTTCCGTGACGGCCGAAACGAAATAACTCATTCCCGCCACGGTGATCAGCACGACGTTCAGAAAACAGATCGACCGAAAAAATTCCAGCCCGGGCCCCACGACTCCGAACACGTCCAGAACGGCCATGGCCACGGACAGCAGCACGAACAGAGCGAAACCGCCTCGAACCACATGCGGCATGAAGGACACCGCATCAGATCGCAGCGACCAGCTGAACAGGGCGGAAACAGCGCCCTTCATGAGCGGACTCCCTCGGTCGTCAGATCCATGAAGGCCTGATTCAGCCGACGACGGCGGCGGCTGAACGACAGCAGCGGCAGGTTCAGATCGGCCACGGCCGCCAGCAGACGGTTCGTATCGGTACCGGTTCGCGCCCGGACGTGCAGTTCCTTCGCACCGCCGTGTTCTGAAACGTCCACCCCCGTCACGTCGGCCAGTGCCGTCAGTCGATCGGCCGCATCGTCCACCGGATGCGACAGCATCAGAACGAACACCGGCTCCTCCTCGTCTTCCTGCAGCAGCGTGTCCATCGGTCCGCTGAAACGGAGCTGCCCGCGATCAATGATCGTCACGCTGTCGCACAGTTCCGCCAGTTCACTGAGAATATGAGAACTGATGAACACGGTTTTCCCCAGTCGACGCAGTTCCCGAAGAATCTCCATCAGTTCGATGCGGGCCCGGGGATCCAGTCCGCTGGCCGGTTCATCCAGCAGCAGCAGGTCCGGATCGTGGACCAGAACCCGGGCCAGACTGACCCGCTGCTGCATCCCGCGGGACAGTCCGCCAACCAGATCGCCGCGACGGCCGTCCATGTCGGTCAGAGTCAGCACATCGGAAATCACCTGATCCCGCTGTGCCGGCGGCAGGCCATAGGCGGCGGCAAAAAAGTCCAGGTATTCGAACACCGTCATCTGTCGATACATGCTGAAGTGATCGGGCATGAAACCGATCATTCGGCGAACGGCCACCGCTTCGGTGCGTACACAGCGACCGAACACCTGAACGTCCCCGGCCGTCTGTTTCAGCAGCGTGCAGATGATCTTCAGTGTCGTCGTCTTGCCGGCTCCGTTCGGACCGACGAACCCGTGGATCGTCTGCGGCATCACGGAAAAGGAAAGCTGACTGACCGCCTGATGATCTTTGAAGGCATGAGACAGGGCGGCCACCTGAATGGCGGGAACAGCGGAAGCAGGCATCGGAATATCCATTCGCAGAAAATCGGTCAAACTGTCAGCCGTCCCCGGAACGGTCAGCGGCCGGGGATTCGGCCGGTGGCTGACGGTCGCCGGTCAACAGAGGAAAATCCTGAACGTACAGCACGCGTCCCTCTTTGCGGCAATCCACGTTCACATCGACAAAATGACTGTCCGGAGCGTCCGTGTAGACGAACAGACGAACCCGGTCCGGCATCAGGCGCATCGTCGTCGGGTCGGGAACGCCGTTTTCCAGAAGAGACCGCACCACCAGACCGTTGAAAACATTCTGGTAGAACGAAGCGTCGCCGTCGTCCGTATACGACATCCACCCGAAATTCATGTAGTGCTCATTCAGGAAACCACTGCAGAATCTGTTCAGATTCCCCATGGATGCCTGAACGGTGAGCTGCCGTTTCGCAGCATCGTATTTCATCCGGTACATCTGATGGTCGTGCAGCAGACCGACCTGGGAATCCGGATCGATCTGAAAACCGGGACCGCCCTGCAGCACCGCTTCGACACGGCGGGGTCCTGTTGAGCGAAACGAAACCAGCTTCAGATCCCAGTCCGGAGCCGGCATCCGGCGGCGGCAGAGAAATCCCTGGCTGCTGAACGGCGGAATGGGCACATGGAGCTGCCCCCGGTTGCCCGCAGTCATGACCGCTCCGCTGGCCTGACCGGTTTCCGCAATTGCAAACAGGGCCTGCTGATCTTCCGCAGAAATCGCGTAGCTGTCACCGGTCGTCACGAACAGCGCATCCCACTCCAGGACATTCTGATACCCGTCGTCCTGAATACGGGACACGGCCAGTGTGTGCAGCCAGAAATCTTCTCCATGCCCGCGACGGCCGATGATCAGAAACAGCACACTGAATACGGCAGCCAGAGCGGCGATCGTGCCGTAAATGATCAGAAAATGCCGCTTCTGCCGCGCCAGAACCCAGCAGCCGGGAAACAGCAGCCCGATGTACACGATTCCCAGAAGAAAAATGAGCAGCCAGGGATGGTTCGGCTGAGTCAGATGTCTGAGCTGTTCAAACCAGTGCTCATCCATCCACGACGGACTGAATCGGTACAGCGAATAAGGATTGCCGTACAACTGCGTGTTCCGGACCGTGGTCGGGTCGAGTTCGTCTTCTGAATCCGTCGGTCCGTTGATTTCCGCCTCCACACGAGCCACGTCCGCTTCCGAAATCTGCGTTCGTCGCAGGTCCAGGCGTTCAACTTTCCCGGCCCCGACGGAAAATTCATTCAAAGGCGAATTCAGTACAGCCAGTCGACCGCCGAACACGGGCCAGGCTCCCTGTGATCCTTTCAGCAGCTTCAGCCGTCCGCCGCGCCGCAGCCAGGAAAGAAACGCTTCCTGCCGAGGCACCTCCCAGTCCGGAGCGTGATCCAGAAACACCGCGTGCAGTCCCACAGTCGCCGTGGCCCAGGGCGGAAAAATTTCTGCCGGGAAACGCCGCACCGCCGCCGTTCGGCGTGTCGTGGCTCCAGGCGGATCCAGAATGACCACCACCGGATGAAAGATCCTGTCTTTCTGATTTTCGATCTGCGCAGTGAACTTCGGCTGCGTGAAACGGGCCAGTCGCCGCCCCCCCAGTTCGAGCTGCCATTCCGAGTGATCCTCAACGGACACGTATACATAGAACTGAACCCAGCGACGCGCACCAGGACCAAGGAACACCGGCTGAACCTGCCGACCGCTGACGTTGCCGGTCAGTCCGCCCACCCGATACAGAGCAGCGATTTCATCGACGGCGTCCTGGGTCCGGTTGTCGATGAGAATCGAAACCGGATTGAACTGCCCGACTTCCACACGCCCGTCGAATCCCCAGATTTTGTCTTCTACCGTGATCAGGTCCTCATCCCGTTCCGCCGCCGGCAGAGCGTCGGCAGGACACACAAAAAAACACAGCACCGCTCCGATCAGCATCGCGCGGGCAGACATCCCGGCGGGCGTTCGGTGCGTGGGACGATCAGCAGAAACGGCACTGCCGGTGCCATACCAGAATGCGGTCACGGTCTTCTCCGTCGGTTCAGGACGAACGGCACACCGGAAAACAGTCGTTCCCACAGCGGACTTCGAAACACACGATCCGGCGGCTTCACCGGGGAATCGTGTCGCTGCAGAAGACGCGGCATTCTGTTCAGGACAAAACTTCGGATGCCGACCAGATACACCGCATGCACACCGACTGCGGCCACGGCAGTCGCCAGAACCGCGGCGTCCGTCACAAATGTCTCCCGGGACCGCATGAATTCATAAACCGTCGTCCGCCCGGCGGCAATCAGCCCATCCATGATCCCCGCAGAATGCAGCGGACTGAAGATCGGCAGAATCGTCTGCAGCCAGACGGCTTCCGGTTCCGAAACGAGTCCTTTCGCCCCGATCGCACCCGCCAGAAAAACGGGCGCCCCGGCCACGGCAGCCGATCCGAACACCACTGCCAGGGACACCATGATGGCCCGCGTGGGAGAACGCACCACCATCCCCACCATCATCGACAGCCACACGGCGATGCGCAGAAACAGCACAATCAGCAGAGTGCTCAGAACCACATACACGGCCGAACGGACCAGATCGCCCCGCCAGGCCATGTAAGCTTTGGTCAGAATCACAGTCGTCAGCGGTATGGTCAGCACCAGCAGCAGACGACTGGTTCCGGACACCTTCTGCAAAGCAATCTCCCGGGTTGTCAGTTTCGTGGACAAAAGCGGTTCCAGAGTCTGACGGGCACGTTCCTGAGAAAACAACGAGGTCCCCTTCACCGAAGCCAGCGCCACGACCAGCAGACGCAGCATCACTTCCAGAATATCCATCACACGGTTGCTGATGGTCGGATCGATCAGCAGTACGCACAGAAACAGAGTCGGCGTTTCCAGGACCAGAAGCACGCGGACCAGCCAGCGCACCTGTCCCAGCGCTCTGCGGGTACGCTCCCGCCAGGCGATCGGATCATCGCCCGGCAGCCTGTCCGATTCCCGAATCACTTCGATTCCGCCGGTCGTTCGCTCGTTGAGCCGCCGGTAGAACTCGTCCACACGACGGAACAGTCGCATCACCAGCGAAGACGGTGATGCAAAGGCCCGACGCACCACCACCACACGCGCAGCCACAAGAAAACCGCATGACAGCAGGAACGGAACAAGGCTCTGAACAGCAAACCACCAAAGCGGTTGCGTGGACACAACCCTCCCGGGAACCACGGTCGACGGCCACATCGAAAGGATCCAGATGGAAAACCCGGTTACCGGAACAGCCATCAGTCCAAACAGCACCAGAAACACGGCCAGCAGATACGACGCAGTGAACGCGGACACACTCGTCGGAAACCATGCCGACAAAAACAGACTCAGCGACCCGAACAGCAGGCATTCGGCAGACAGAAGCAGCAGCACCCCGAACAGTTCTCCGGACTCCATGCCGCCCAGTGAATACAGCCATGCCAGCACGGGGCTGATAAGCATCAGAACGCTGACCAGAGGAACCAGGCGGCTCAGGAACTTCTCCAGAACAATGGTCCAGGGAGACAGACGGGTGATCAGCAGCATGCCGAGCGTGTTCTGTTCCTTTTCCGATGTGATGGCCGGAGCGAACAGCGCCGGAGCCAGCAGCGGCACCGCCAGAAACAGAAACGGAACCAGCATCCGGAACAAAGCCCCCCCGGTCCCCAGAACGGTCAGTGGCGAGAAGCCGCCGGCAGACGGCACTGTACTCAGAGCGAAAGACAGTTGAGACAGCCCGTACGCTGTGCCGGCCAGCAGCACGACAGCTCCCACGGAACGCACCGCATACGTCCTTTTCCGCTGCGCCATTTCGGTCAGTTCCCGCCGCAGCAGAGGCAGCTCGAAAAAACCACGGCCTGTCTTCCGGCGGTTCTTCATGCCGTTCTGCCTTCCGTCAGTTTCATGAAGGCGGTTTCCATATCCATCGCTTCCGGCTGATACATGCTGATGCGGGCACCTTCATCCACCAGCGCCTGATGCAGATCCGCCACGGAAGTCTGATCTTCATGCAGGTGAACGGCCCAGCGATCGATCTGGATCTCCACAGATGCCACTCCAGGAATCCGTCCGATACGTTCCCGCAGATCCGCCGCCGGATCTTCGAACCGCACATGCACCACACGCAGAAGCTGCAGCCGGCGGAAAATGTCCTTCAGGGATCCTTCAGCCACCATCTGCCCGGCTTCGATGATGCCGATGCGCGTGCACAACTGACTGAGTTCATGCAGGATGTGGCTGCTGATCAGAATCGTTTTGCCCATGTCCTTCAGCGCCACCAGCAGTTCGCGGACTTCAATACGGGCCCGCGGGTCCAGACCACTGGCCGGTTCATCCAGCAGCAGCAGTTCCGGATCGTGCAGCAGAACCCGGGCCAGTGCCAGCCGCTGCTTCATGCCGCGCGAAAGACCGTCCACGGGAGAATCCGCCTTGTGCGTCAGATCGGTCAGCGACAGGACATCGTCGATGACCTGTCGCCGCCGCGCCACAGGCAGTTTCCAGGCTGCCGCGAAAAAATGCAGATACTCCAGAGTCGTCAGATCTTCATACACTCCGAAAAAATCGGGCATGTAACCGATTTTCTCGCGGACTTCCTGCGGCTGGCTGAGCACATCCAGTCCGCACACCATCGCCATTCCGCGAAACCGCGGCTGCAGAGTCGCCAGCACCCGAATGGTCGTCGATTTTCCCGCCCCGTTCGGCCCGATGAACCCGAAAACCTCCCCGCGGGGAATGTTCAGATCGATCCCGCGCACCGCCTCCACCGACCCATACCGAACGGACAGATCACGAATCATGACAACCGGCGCTTCTGCCGTCGCTGAAGAATCCGTCGTACCGGTCTCTGTCTGCGACATAAAACACTCAACAACAGAATAAGGAAACGACACGCCGGCCAGACGACTGCCCGGAACCGACCGGACCGCCGGCGGCTAATCGGTCTGAGGACAACAGTAGAGCCTTCGAATCAGGTGATAACCGGAATCGGTTTCCAGCAGAACGGCCAGCAGCCACTGATCCGGATTCTGATTATCCAGAACAACCACATCTTCCATGGAAGCCGAACCGCCGGGAGACACCTGCCCGACCCATCGACGAAATCCAGCCCGCTGGCCCCAGCACGCACTGCCCGTCATGAAACGCAGACAGTCACGACGGAGCGATTCTGTAAATCGCTGTCCCTCACTCAACGCCGTCAGCCAGCGCATCCGGATCGCCCGTCCGGCTGAGTCGTCGATTCTCGACAGAATCGGCGTTCCTGTGAGCACGTATTCGTCCCGTCCATGGTAGACCCCGGCTGACAACACGCGTCCCGCAAACACTTCATCCAGCCAGCGTCTCAGACGCTCCCGGCCGCCGGCCGTGGTCACCAGTTCCGCATCCGACCAGTCCGGCGGCCCGGCAGCCTCCCCCTCCGATCCGGACCGGAACAGCAGCTCCGAAATTTCCCGCGGGGAAAACGTCAGCGATCGGGTGATGTCGGGAACCCACTGCTCCAGGCGCCGGCGGAATGTGTAATCCTGCGGAAACCTGCCGCTCACCGACACATCACGCGGGGAAGGCAGTCCCGAGGCAAAAAACGCGCTCCGCTGGCAGCTCATCATTCCCGACTGAACCGACTGGTCCACGTCGGCGCTGGTGCCGATGAAATCCAGCTCCAGGACGGATTCCCGCAGCGGCCGCCCATCCCGGCCGATGTCCGTGATGCGGCATTCTCCACCGGTCTCATTCGAACTGAGATAAAACCGGGCGGTCTGGACGATCGCCAGTGTGAACACGGCCGTGACCAGCGGAAACATCACCCAGGTGTACTTCCGGGCCCGAAACAGGCCCAGCAGCCAGTAGTCCAGCGGACCGACCGCCAGCACGTAGGCTGTCAGCAGACCGATGATGACCGGAAAAGGCACCATCTGCACATCCTCCGGCATCAGCAGGAACGGACCGTAGATCGCAATCATCAGCGGGCGCTCACCGGGCAGTTCGTAGTCGTAAACGCCGGCCGCAGAATCTGCCGGACCGGCAGCCTGCGGTTTGTCCGGCACCGCCGCCGGACACAGACCCACCCCCCGCACTCTCCAGAGAAAGTCCCGGATCCAGCGCGTCTGGTCCGCCGTCAGAGATTCCACCGAACGGGACGCCGGCAGCACGACACAGCGTCCCAGTTCAACATACGCCGCCGGAATGTCCGATTCCCGGGGCAGCATCAGACGGCCGTCCCGTCCGATCAGCACATCCATCGGTGCATCTCGCAGCAGTTCCTGCAGAAACGACACATGACGCACCGCCAGTCCGTTTTCTTCCGCAACAACACACAGGCTGCCCCCGGCTTTCGTCCAGGTCAGCAGAGCCTCCAGCTGCTCGGAAGTGCTGCGAGCCAGAGCCCGTTCACACAGCAGCACCACATCGAAACTGCACAGAAACAGAGGATCCTGGGGCAGATCTTCGGCCGAAAGCATCGACGGCGACCACGTCACCTCACCGCTTCTCACCTGTCCGCGGGAAACGAACATGTCCGGTGACAGCAGCCGATGCAGACCCCGCCGCGGCCCCGTCATGAAGCGCGAATCCGGTGATCCGCTTACCGAAGCCAGAACCAGACTCCGCATGCCCGTACTGCCGGAAAGAATCGTAAACGGATCCGGCGGATCCCGGTACGTACGACTGCTGGACAGCGGAATCCGTTCGCTGTCCGTTTCGAACCAGGCCTCCACTTCATAACTGCCGTTGTACGCTTCCGGCAGCGGCGGAATCAGCACGTGAAACACCCGGTCCGTCCCGTGCAGCACGATGCCTTCGATGCGCTGAGTCAACAGCAGGTCGCCGGACGTCCGAAATCCATCGTAAAACGTCAGCACCAGACGGCCTTCCAGAATCTGCGGCCGGTTGTATTCCAGCCGGACCCGCACACTCATCGGCCCGCCGGACCGGCCCCGCACGGCCATCGACTCCATCGTCATCCGCACCACCGGCGGCCGCTCCGCTGCCGCCGCCGTCGCCGTCAGACACATCAGCAGCCAGGCGACAGCTTCCGGCAGTGCCCTCACAGATCCACACATCATCCGACAGCCTCCCGCGGCCGCTGAAAATACCACCACTCGGCCAGCAGAAAGACGAACGCCAGAGCCGCCAGAATCCACCACAGCGGCTGTTCGGTTCCCGGACGCGGTTCGGCGGCTTCCTGAGTGGCGACACTCAGTTCCGAAAACCGGATTTCTTCCACGGCCGCCAGACTCGTTTCCTGCGCACTCAGCAGACCGGTCCCCACCGACGCCACAACGTCGTCTCCATCCAGCATGTCATAGCGGCCCACAGCCGCCGCGGGGATCCCCGTGAGCAGTCCGGTTGCCGTGGAAGTGACCTGGAATCGTTCGCCGGTCGGAGTCCGCACCGTGTACTCCCGATTCGGTTCCACGGCCACCGGAGGCAGAACGCCGGTTGGCGCAGCAGACACTTCCGACAAAGACGCCCGCTTCAGAGCCGTCTCCACGACATTGCTCACCAGGACGGGAAAGGCCACGCGGTACGGAAGCGTCGACCTGTCCGTGTGAAACAGGAAATAGCAGGACACATTCAGCCCCTGCCGTTTCTGCAGCAGCAAAGGCCCCGTGGCTCCATGCACCAGGACTTCATAGCCACGTTCTTCCAGATCCCCCTCATCGGCTCCGGATGCCAGAATCACCTGCTGCCCGATGCTCACCTGACTGAGCCGCACATGGCTGAGAATCGGCGCAGTGCGGTCCCAGTCCACCACCTCGGCAAAATCTTCCTCGATCGTCAGCAGGTCCCGCAGGTCATCCGGAATGACTCCCGTGTACACCGTGACGGGCGCTTCGCTGCCCTGCCGATCCGCACTGTCGCAGATCATCAGATCGTATGCGGCCCGTTTCGACTGTTCCCCGGCATCCATGTCGATGCGCGGCAGCACCTGCAGCGCATGCTGCCAGGAAAACAGATTCGGCGACACGCGGACGCGCAGATCCCGGGCTTCCGGCAGGCTCAGCCAGGCGACGTTGTCAGCCGCCAGAGAATCCTCCGACTGCGGCACCAGCCGCACTTCCAGAAGCACCGGACGATGCGCCTGAATCGGAAACACGAACCGTTCCGATTCGTCCACGGCGACTTCCGCCGTGTCCTCAGCAGTGAGCCGACCGTCCAGATAAAGCTGCACCTTCGTTTCCAGAAGTTCCTGCCCCGATCCGGCCACGCGGACGAACACATCCCAGTCTTCCGGTCCCGTGCGGCGCGCGTTGAATTCCGTGATTCCCGCATTGGGGCCGCCGACATCCACGCGGCGCACGTCCAGCGTGAACGGCAGTTCCACGGGAGATGTTTCCGCCAGGTTCCCGTCCGTGAACACGATCACCCGATCGATCGGATGAGTCCTGGCATATGCGGCCGTCACGCGGAGCACATCGTCCAGACGCCCCGGCAGACTGACCGGCTGAATCCGGTCCAGAGCCTGCTGCAGAAGATGTTCATCCCGAGTGAACTCCGTGAGCCGTTTTCCGGTGGAAGCGAACGAAAACAGGGCGATATTCGTTGTTCCGAACAGGGCCCGCACCTGGTCTTTCGCCCGGTCCAGACGCGATGTCTGTTCGTCCTGGCCGACAGCCGCCATGCTGGCCGAACAGTCGATCAGCACCGGCACGTACTCCCCGCTGTCCAGTTCTTCGCTGAAAAACGGCTGCATCAGAGCCATCACCAGCAGGCACAGAATGAGCACCTGCAGCAGCAGCAGCAGATTGCGGCGAAAGCGCTGAAACGGCGCGTTCACCCGCTGGTCGTCGATCACGGCCTGCCACAGCACCAGGGATGAAATCACCTGGCGAGGCCGCCGCAGCCGCAGAAAATACAGAACGATCAGCGGAACAAGCGCCAGAAAGAACCAGGCGCCGAACGGAAACACGAAAGACGGCCACGTCATCTCTGCACCCACCCGCTGCGGCAGAGCCGGTCGAACAGAACGCGGTCCAGCGGTTCCGACGCATCCGTCGACAGAAACCGCCCGTTTCTGCGCCGGCACTGTCCGTCAATGACCTCGCGCAGCGCGTGGCGCTGAGCGTGATAGACATTCAGCAGGTCATCCGCACCGGTGACATCCAGACTCGCCCCCGTCTCGCAGTCCACAAACCGCACGTCGCCCTGCACATCCGGCTGCAGTTCCGACGGACCGAGAATCTGCAGACCCCAGATTTCCAGCCCGGCGCTGTACAGCATGTTGAAAGAACGGGACAGATCACGGAACGTCAGAAAATCCGACAGCACCACGGCAATCCCGCGGCCGCGATGAAACCGCAGCATCGTTTCAATCGCCTCTTCCACCGGCACAGCGCCGCCGCCGGACGCCTGTTCCAGAAAACTCAGAAGCGGCCGCATGTGCATGCGGCCGGTCCCCGGAGGCAGCATGGCCGGGCGTTCCGATTCCTGATGCGCCACGTAAACACTCACGCGTTCCGTATTCAGCAGGCCCATGATGCCGAAAGCGGCCGCCAGCTGGGCCGCACGCAGCAGCTTGTCGTCGAACAGCATCGATGCTGACGCATCGATCAGCAGCACCACATGCAGTTCTTCTTCGTGCAGAAACTGTTTGATATAGGGCCGCCGCAGCCGGGCAAAAATGTTCCAGTCGACATAACGGATGTCGTCGCCGGCCGCGTAATCGCGGTAGTCGGCGAAATCCGTGCTGCTGCCGCCTTTGCCCGCCAGATGTTCGCCCCGAGCGCGATTGGTCAGCCGACGACGCGGATTCAGACGCATGCGTTCAATCCGGTTCAGCACGCTGTTGCTGAACAGACTCGTCATCTGCTGATTCGAACCGGTCACAATCGGTCTGACTCCCCCCGGATGCATCCCGGGACGCATCGATCACGCTTCTGTCGGCAGACTGCCGACACATTCCTCGATCAGATCCGGCACCGCCACGCCTTCGGCCTGTCCGTCGTAGTTCAGCAGCGCCCGATGCTGCAGAACCTCCGCCGCAAAATAACGAACATCTTCGAAGGCGGCATGCGGACGGCCTTCGCTGAGCGCCCGAACGCGGGCCGCCCGGATGAGTGCCTGCGCTGCCCGCGGACTGGCCCCCCATCGCAGAAACCGCCGGACGTTCTCCGGAGCGAATTCCGAATCCGGATGCGTGGCCAGAACCAGACGACACGCATAATCGCGCACCGGATCACTGACCACCACCCGGTCCAGCACCGACCGCAGGTGCAGAATGCGGGGGCCGTCCACCACGGTCGCCACATCCGCCGGCTGTTTCAGAATCGTACGACGAACCACGTCGTTCAGTTCATCGCGCGACAAAAAGGGAACCACCACCTTGAACAGGAAACGGTCCAGTTGCGCTTCCGGCAGCGGAAACGTGCCTTCCTGTTCGATGGGATTCTGAGTGGCCAGGACGAAAAACGGCTGCTCCAGACGATACGTCTGTCCGCCGGTGGTCACGGTGCCTTCCTGCATGGTTTCCAGCAGAGCCGACTGCGTCTTGGGAGTGGCCCGGTTGATTTCATCGGCCAGCAGAAGCTGCGTGAAGACGGGCCCTCTGCGAAACTCGAACCGGTAGCCTCCTTTTTCGTCGGCCGACATCATGTTCGTGCCGATCACGTCGGCCGGCATCAGATCGGGCGTGAACTGAATGCGGCTGAAGTCCAGATCGAGCACCCGGGACAGCGTCTTGACCAGTTCCGTCTTGCCCAGCCCCGGCACGCCTTCCAGCAGCACGTTGCCGCCGCACAAAATGGCCGTCAGCACCGCTTCCACGACCCGCGACTGACCCACGATGACTTCACCGACGGCCGAACGGATCGCCTGAAACTCGTTCCGAAACTGATCGGCTTCGGCCTGCAGTTCTTCAGTTCGAACAGTGGACATGGGCAGCTTTCATTATCTGGGGAATCGCAGGCAGCCGGATGCGTGCCCACCGTGGTGACACGACCGAAACCCGAAAATTTGTCTAAAAATCCCGTCGGTTTTTCCGTTCCTGTTCGCGACGCCGTTTGATGGCCAGCAGACGAGACGTCGTGGAACCGCCCTCTTCAGACTCCCCGCCGTCCGCAGCAGGGTCTGCAGCAGGGTCCGCACCGGAGGGCGCAGCGGCCGCAGACGGTTCCGACGGCCGCGAACCGACCGATCCGGATGGTGCCGCCGACCAGTCCGCCCGCTGCACCGTCCGGCTGCGGGAACCGGTCGGATCCGCCGCCACACGATCTGAACGGGATGCCAGAGCCGACCGGACGGCCTGCGATTTTTCCAGCAGAGCGCCAACCGTGCTGCCCTCTTCTTCCGGCTGCTGACGGCGAAACAGCTGAGTGATCCATGCGGCGTCGATCTGCACCCGGCGAACGGCCACATCCAGCGGAACCAGACACGCCAGCATCATCAGAAACCAGTCGAACACCCGCGACTGACTCGTTCGCGGCTTCCGTTCGCCGAAAATCTGCTGCGTCAGTTCCTCCGCATCCTGATCCACATCGATTTCCCGTCCCCCGGTCCGCTCCGCCACTTCCCGCAGCACAATCGGATTGGCCCGAAACCGCAGATACTCCGGCGAATACGACACGATGAATCCCGCATAGGCCGTTTCGTTCCGGTCGGTGCCCGCGGCCCGCACCTGCACCTGATACCGCCCGCGGCCCTGCAGCGGCAGACGCACCTGGTAACGGCGGGGCGCCGTCTGGCGAACCGCAACGGATCGGGCGAACCCGTTCGGCCCGGTCACATCAGCCGTCACGTCCAGCAGCATTTCTTCCGGGTGAAAGTCTTCCACCACGATCACACCTTCGTTTCCGTTCGTGTAGGTGTACACACGCAGATGCTGTTCCCGCCGCACCCGGCCGATGCGGGTGATCAACTGAGTGACCATCTGCTGAAACCGGTCCCAGGAAACCCAGTCCCGGCCCCAGCCGGTCGTCATGTCCGACGTGAAAGCCGCCGACGCGCCCAGTCCGTAACGCCACACGGCGAGAATCGGATCCACATCGGATTCCGCGGCCACCGGATCGTCCTCCGCCGGCGGCGCCGACAGGATGACCGAGGCCCGCGGGTCGTCCTTTTCCGATGTCAGAACGTATCCGTGCAGTTCGGGCAGCGCATCCAGACCACGCACCACCGGATCATCGATCCGCAGTGTCGGAGTGAAGGACCGCACCTGAACCTGGCTGCGCCGCAGCGTCCGGGCCTCCTTCACGAAAATCGACGGCAGCTGTCGGGGATTCGACGGATAATAAAAACGGCCCCCGGTCACCGACGCGATGCTCTGCAGAATGCGGGTTCCCTGAGGACCGTTGTGAGGAAACACGGCCACGGTCGACACGGTGATCTGAGCATCCACGAAGGCCTGCAGATCCTGGGGCGGCGGCGGCTGAGCGTCTCCGTCGGAAATGATGATCATGTGACGCGACGCGGCATTCGATTTCGTGAGCGCTTCCATGCCCATCTTCATGGAACTGCTGAAGCTGGGCATGTCTCCGATTTCGGCCGCGTTGATCTGCTTCACCAGAGAAAGGTATTCCCCGGCCGGAGTCAGCTCGAAAATCCAGTAGTCCCCTTCCGAACCAAAGCCGATGGCACCCACTTCATCTTCGGCGTTGAGCACCTGGATGGCCTTCTTGGTGATCTTCCGGGCCCAGCTGTTGCCCCGCGGAAACTCGCAGGTGTGCAGAATGATGACCAGCGCCCCTTTGGGCAGAATCTTCTTTTTGCCGATCTGCATGGAAATCGGCAGGCAGTCTTCGATGGGCGAATTCTCATATCCTCCCGGACCAAAGCTGTTCGGACCGCCCAGCATCAGAAAACCCACGCCCAGATCGCGCACCGCATCGTGCACCGCCTGAATCTGGCTGGTCAGCAGCGCGTTGGCCGGAACATCCGCGAACACGATGCAGTCGTACGGCATCAGTGCCAGCGTGTCCAAAGGAAATTCCAGCGCCGAAATCACTTCCACCTGGCGCTCTCCCTGCCGCAGCGCCTGCTCGAAATAGCGCCATTCTTCCGGATCGCCCTCCGGATCGGTCACCAGCAGAATCCGGCCCGGACCGTCGATGAACAGGTAGTTGCGCGCCTCATTGTTTTCCACCCGACTGTCCCGCCCGGCCGGAACCTCGATGCGGGCCGTGTATTCGTAGTACCCGGGCGACTGCACCTGAATCGGCAGAGAAAACCGGCTGCGGCCGGCGGAAAATTCGACCGGCACCCGCGCCAGCTCCTCCTCATTCTGCTCCAGAACCAGAAATCCCGAACCGGCCGACAGACTCGTCAGTACCACAGATGCTTCGTAGGTTTCTCCCAGCCGCACATAGCGAGGCAGGTCGAGCCGTTCCAGAAGCACCTCATGGTCGTACTCGTAATCGATGGGCACGACATCCACACGGATCTGGCGAGCCTGCAGATCGTCCACCACATCATTCATCCGGCCGATCGTTTCCGCCCCGTCGCTGAACAGCACGATGCGGCCCCGATGTTCTTCCGGCAGCATCGCCGCACTCAGCGACAGCGACTGTTCCAGATTGGTCGCATCCCGTCCGACCTGAGCATTCAGGAATTTTTCGAACGGAAAGGACGACCGCGGCGGCAGCTCCACCGCCGCACTGCGTCCGAAAATCACCAGACCGGCCTGGTCGGCAGAAGGCTTTTCAGCGGCCGTGGCCGCCACGACTTCCAGCGCTTCCTGACGCGCTTCGCTGACCGAATCGGACACGTCCACCGTGTACATGACCGACAGCACATCACTGGTCCGCACGGACCGCGGACCGGCCAGCACGACAATCAGCAGCCCGGCCACCCACAGACGCACGAATCCGGCCACCGCCGCCCGGCGGACAGTCAGCCCCGCATGGCCGGCCGCCTGCATCCACCAGATCCACGGCACGAACACCAGCAGCAGAAACATCCACGGATCGTCGAACTGCAGCCGCCCCAGAAATTCCACCTGAGGACGCGGAAGCCCGAAAACCCACGTGTCTTCCGTCAGAAACACACGAGGCACGCGTATCACGGAAAAACTGACCAGAGCGAACGAAGCAGCGAACAGCAGCAAAGACAGAACCGCCGTCCCGCCGACCGGCCGACGAGCCGGCGGAAACACACGCCGAAGGATTCTGCCTGCCCGCTTCACGGCGTCAGCTCCACGATCCGATGATTGCCGGTGTCGGCGATCAGAACCCGGCCGTCCGAAAGAACCGTCAGCCCCCACGGGCCATACAGTTCCCCCATGCCACGACCGGGACGCCCCCAGCGACCGATCAGAGTACCGTCCCGCGACAGCACCGTCAGGCGTGCGGCCCGATTTTCAATCACGTACAGCCGGTCGCCCCACACCCGCATGTCATACGGATACCCCAGCGGATCCACATCTGCTGAAAGACGTATGACCCGCTGAAACTGTCCATCATCCGAAAAAAGCTGAATGCGATCGTTGAAGGCATCCACGACGTAAACCAGACCGCCCTCCCACACAATGGCCCCGGGACGCTGAAATTCACCGTCTCCCGTGCCATGTCGCCCGAACGCCAGCAGAAATCGGCCGTCTGCCTGAAACTTCTGAACCCGCTGCCGATCGCCGTACTCCCCAACGTACAGACACCCCTGGTCGTCTTCCACAATCGCCACGGGATAGACGAACTGCCCCGGTTCCGTGCCGTACTCCCCGAACATCCGATCCACGTCGCCGTTCGCTTCGAAAATGACCACACGGTGGTAATGCGTGTCCGCCACCGCCACGCGGCCATCCCGCAGCCGCACAATGCCCTCCGGCCGACCCGCCTCACTTTCCGGCATCCGCCAGGATGCCTCCACCCGGCCGTCCGAAGAATAGACAAGCACCCGGCCGGCATCGTCCAGAACATACACCCGATCTTCCGGGTCGGAATACAGACCGCGAGGAGCCGGCAGGCGGGATCCGTCCGCCGGGACGACCCAGCGGTCGATCTTCGAAAAATGCAGAACCGGTTCATCGGACGAACGGCAGCCGACCGACAACATGACCGCCGCGGCCGCCGCAACCGCCAGGCACGGCACCCCGGCCCGGATGATGCCCCCGTCACACATCCATCCGGCCCGCTGTTTCCGTGCGCTTCAGTCGCACCGGTGTTCCCGGAAGCATGGCTGTCTGAGCACCATGCACAAACAGGCGCTCCTGGCCGGTTGCCCCGTGACGAATCACGGTTTCCGCCAGTCCGCCCACGAAAGCAGAATCTTCTGCTGTGCCCACAGCCTCGTCCCGCCCAACAGGCACCACCGCAAGCTGCTCCGGACGCACGGCGTTCGAACGCCCGTATTCCAGCTCCCAGACGGCACAGTCGTCCGGTGTGAGCCAGTTGAGTGGCCCCAGAAGACGCCCCCGCCGTTCGTCCGGAGGATCGCGGTACAACACCCGGACGTCGCCCTGCCAGATGATGCGCCCGTTCTCCAGGCACAGCAGGTCGTCCGCCAGCCGCAGGGCCACGGGTGGTTCATGAGTGGCCAGCACCAGATGCGTTCCTGTTTCTCGAAGGAATTCCCGAATCACTGTCCAGCCGGAAGCCCGCCGCGGCGAATCGACATGATTCAGCGGTTCATCGAACAGCAGAACCTGAGCGGGCACCGCCAGGGCGCGGGCCAGCGAAAGCCGGGCCCGTTCGCCCTGAGACAGTTCTGCCGGACGAGCCGCCCGGCGTCCTGTCAGACCGAACTGAGCCAGCAGTTTGTCTGCCGAATTTTCGTCTTTTCCCACAGCCAGCAGATGCTGCAGCACGGTCAGGTGAGGCCACAGGCCGCCTCCCTGAGGAGCCCAGTAAACCGGCACACGGCCCGAACAGGCCGAAAAACACCGCCGCAGACGGCCGCGGTCCGGACGTTCCAGCCCGGCCAGCAGGCTGAGCAGTGAAGATTTCCCGGCCCCCGATTCCCCCAGAATCACCGTGGTTCCGGCCCGGATGACCCCGGTCAGTCCATCCAGCCGCCGCGACGCCGGCCCCAGACAGACCGACTCCATCGTCCACAGAACATCGGACATCAGACAGTCCGCATTCGCCGCCCGCCGGCGGAATCCAGAGAGGGTTTTCGCACGCTGTCACTCCCGACACAGCCGCTCGAACCGATCCCGGACCCCATCCCAGGCATCGGTGTTCTTCGGAACGTACTCCTCAATCGATTCCGATCGCCGCACCACGTCGCGCATCTCCGCCAGCGAAGCCAGCTCCCCGGCAGCCCGCGCCTGAACCAGCACGTTGCCCAAAGCCGTCGCCTCCACCGGCCCCGCCTGCACCGGGCGTCCACAGGCATCAGCCGTCAGTTGATTCAGCAGCCGGTTCTTCGAACCGCCGCCAACAATGTGAATCACCTGCACCGGTACTCCCGTCAGCTCTTCCAGCCGTCCCAGAACCAGGCTGTATTTCAAAGCCAGACTTTCCAGCGCACAGCGCACGAACTGTCCTTCCGTTTCCGGAACCGGCTCGCCCGTCCGACGGCATTCTTCCGCGATGGCCGCCGTCATGTCCGGCGGCCCCAGAAACACGCTGCGGTCCGGATCAATGAGTGAACGGAAGGGAACGGCCTGTTCGGCCAGTTCCATCAGACGGCCGTAGTCGTAATCGTGCCCGCTGCGGGAAAAGGCCCGCCGACACTGCTGCACCAGCCACAGCCCCATGATGTTCTTCAGCAGCCGCCACGTGCCGTCCACTCCGCCTTCATTGGTCACATTGTATTCCAGCGCCTGCGGCGTCAGCACGGCTTCCCGCGTTTCAACCCCCAGCAGCGACCAGGTGCCGCTGCTGATGTAGGCCCGGTCGGGGAGTCCGGTCTGTCCCACGGGCACCGCCGCCACCGCCGAACCGGTGTCGTGCGTGGCCGGAGCGATCACGGGCAGCCGACTCAGCCCCGTCCATTCTCCCACTTCTTTGCGCAGCGCACCCAGCTCCGTTCCCGGCTGCACCACTTCCGGAAACATGTCCCCGGGCAGTTCAAACGATCGCAGCAGATCGTCCGCCCAGGATCGCGTGCGGGCATTCAGCATCTGCGACGTGGTCGCATTGGTGAATTCCACCACGCGGCTGCCGCACAGACACCAGTGAAAAAAGTCGGGAATCATCAGGAAGCGGGCGGCCTGAGCGACCAGTTCCGGATCCCGTTCCTGCATGGCCAGAAGCTGATACAGCGAATTGATGGGCAGAAACTGCAGCCCGGTCGTCGCGAAGATCGTTTCCCGCGGCACGCGGGCAAACGCCTTCTGCATCATTCCGTCCGTTCGCGGATCGCGGTAATTCCACGGCTGACCCAGCAGTTCATCGTTGCGATTCAGCAGAACGAAATCGACGCCCCAGGTGTCCACTCCCACCGAAGCGATCGAACCGCCGCATTCTGATGCGGCCTTCTGCAGACCTGTGCGGATTTCCGACCACAGACCGATCAGATTCCACCGGAGCGTGTCGCCCAGAACAACCGGTCCGTTGGGAAACCGATGCTGTTCCCGCAGCGTCACCGTTGAACCATCGAACTGCCCCGCCATCACGCGGCCGCTTTCCGCTCCCAGATCCACGGCCAGAAACACTCTGTCGGTCATCCCAAATCCTTCTCCGTTCGGCGTATTCGTTCACAACTCATCAGACGGCCGCCGCCCGGCTGAGCCTGTGCCGCAGGTCCGGAGCCGGACAGCCAGGCCGCCCGATTCTGTCATCACCTGCCGATTTCATCGCTTCAGAAACTGCACGGCATCGATCACCACATACCCATCGGCGTTCTCATTGCCAATCGTCACCTCCGCCGGAACATCTTCGGAAAACGTAAAAATCCCCAGCGAACGGAACAGCCCGTCCTCCGCCGGCGGCTGCCTCTGACTGATCCGCACGGTGTCTGTTCCGCCCGCATGCCGGATGGTGACCGGCACGTTCGTGGCCCGGTTCGGCGACGCCGTCCAGGAAAGACGGACTTCATACCGCCCCGCCGGAAGCGGCGCCCGGAAATGAGCCGCCGCGGGACCGAAACGCCCGTTCCCTTCGTGCCGGTAGCCGTCTTCCACGAACGGACCGACCGACGTGCTGGTCACCCAGTGCCCTTCCAGACGGGCAGACGCATCATCCACCACCACACCGTCCAGGCCGGCCGTGGAAATGACGCCCCGAGGCCTGGATCCGGGAGGCAGGTCGAGAACCTGTCCGTCGGCCCGCAGACGTTTCTCCAGATCCTCATACGCCACCTCCTGAACGGCCGAATCGGCGGACACGGCCAGCACAGCCGCAGTGGCCGCCGACTGCCCCAGAATCATGAACACCGGTTCCATGCGAATCGATCCGTAGGCGATGTGCGACGCCGACAGACATACGGGAACAAGCAGGTTGTCCGCTTCCGCCCGATTCGGCATCAAAGACCGCATGCTGATCACGTAGGCCCCGCCGGGCGAAACCTGAATGTCTCCTTCGTTCTGAACGGTTCCCCTGGCCGTCACATAGCGCTGCACATTGTGAGAATCCATGTTGTAGGATCCCAGCCCCGCCGAATCGTCCGCCACCCGCACCCGCCGGCAGTCGTGTTCGGTCATCACGTAAACCCCGACCATCCGCCGGGCTTCCCGAACATACAGCATCGGCGGCCAGTGATCGTTGTCGGTGAACTCATCGGCCGCCAGCCCCCACTCAGCCATCTGCTCACGAATCGATTCCGGAACACGCGGATGGCCGGCCAGAGTCCACATGAGACCTTTCTGGTAGGCAGCGTGCCGCTCCTGAATCTGCTGCCGCTGTTCATAATCGGCCTCCGGCCAGTCATAGTTCATGCCGATCCAGTCGGTGGATACGGCGCCGTTGTTGTTCGTATCCGTCTTTCCGTTCGGAAGCAGACCGAGGCTCAGAGGCAGACGCAGATCGCCGGCTTCAAAGTTTCTCAGCAGCAGTTCGTAGTCCTGCTCGCGGTACCCTTCCGGTTTCCGAAACGGCACGCGGTTTTCCGGCACGTTCGACATGCACATCCGGAAACAGTACGCCTGAATCCGGCGGTCCCCCTGCCCGTCCTGACCCGGCGGATCTCCATGAACGCCCGGCAGCAGTCCGCTGTCCGGATCGCCGGGCCGCACGTACGGATCCACGTCCCGAATGAAACGGTGGTTGTGCGTGTTCCGCTTCGTCTGGACTCCGTTGAGCACTTCCCCGTACCGATCATTGCTCTCCCGACCGACCGTGTACGTCACTCCGGCGGCCGCCATCAGATCGCCTTCGTACGTGGCATCGATGAACACCCGTCCGTGCACCGTCCATCCGGATTCCATCCCGATCGACACGATCCGCGCGCCGCGCTTCACCACGCCGTCGGTTCGATTGAGCCGTTCCCGGGTGAACACCGGAATGCCGTGCTCCTCGATCAGCCGTTCAAAAATGGCGGCCGCCACATGAGGTTCGAATGTCCACATGGCGTCGGCATCCGGCCGATAGCGGCTGTACCGGGCACGGTCCTGAAAACGCCAGGCCGACGGATCGTCGTAATGCTGCTTCACCCGGCGATAGAACTCCCGAGCCAGGCCGCCGATCACCCGTTTGTCTCCCGTGTCCGTCCAGCCCAGACCGCTGGTGGTCAGGCCCCCCAGGTGCCCGGTCGGTTCGATCACCACTACCGACCGCCCCATGCGAACCGCCTGCACGGCCGCCGCAATCCCGGCCGATGTCCCGCCGTACACGACGATGTCATAACGGTCCTTCGCCAGTGTCCGACACGGCTGTCCGGCGGCCGCCGTCAGAACCGCCAGGATCCACGCCGTCCGACACAGCACGTTCACGCTGCCGGTTCTCCCCGCCGTCGCTCTCATCAACGTCATCACTCCGCTTTCCCCGGCGCCCCGCTCAGTCGAACCATTCGTCATCGGGATCGAACTTCGGCAGCACGAAATTCAGAATCTTCATCCGGCCGACCGCCCGATGCCGCGTCCCCGGCGGAATCACGACGCTCATCCCCGGATGCACCTCCAGACGCTGCCCGTTCAGTTCCAGGCACGATCCAGGAGCACATTCCAGTATGTAATAGGTTTCGGTCAGTGTGCGGTGATAATGAACGGCCGCCTGCTCGCCGATTTCCGTCAGATGCAGCGTCCCCGGCAGCTCCTCGACATCCCCGAAAGCCCGGCGGGCCCGACCGCACGGACAGGGAACCGGCTCGATGCCCGCAAAATCGGCAACCGGACACCCGGCGATTCTCTGCTGACCGGTCATGCGGCAACTTTCCGAATCACATTACCCACTCAGGAGTTTCGAAACCGACAGATTTCGAAACGGAAGCGGCACACGCCCGCAGCGGTTCCCGTTCGGAAGCGAATATAGGCAGCCCGCCGGGCATGAACCAGTGACCAATTCCCGAACTGCCCGACATTCCGGACTCACATCCGGTCGCAGCGGCGTTATACTGTCCCGCTTCCGGCAGATCCCGGCCCCTGCCGGTCCACCGGGCCGGTCCACCGGCCGGGACGCTCTTTCCCCGTTTCAGAATCCAGTCTCCATGTCCGACACACGCAACCTGTTCAATAAAGTCTGGGATCTCCATTCCGTCCGCACGCTGCCCGACGGGCAGACGCAGCTGTTCATCGGCCTGCACCTGATTCACGAAGTCACCAGCCCCCAGGCGTTCGAAATTCTGCGAGAACGCGGACTTCAGGTGGCCTTCCCTCAGCGGACGTTCGCCACTGTGGATCATGTGATTCCCACGGCCGATCAGAGCCGCCCGTTTCAGGACGAACTGGCCGAACAGATGATGTCGGCCATCGAACGCAACTGCCGTGAATTCGGAATCACACTGCTCAACCTGGACGACCGACGCCAGGGCATCGTCCATGTGGTCGGTCCGGAACAGGGACTCACCCAGCCCGGCATGACGATTGTCTGCGGCGACAGCCACACCAGCACCCACGGAGCGTTCGGCAGCATCGCCATCGGAATCGGCACCAGCAACGTCGCTCAGGTCCTGGCCACGCAGACCATGTTCCTGAACCGGCCGGCCGTGCGTCGCGTTGTGGTCAACGGACAGCTCAGTCCCGGTGTGTTCGCCAAGGACGTCATTCTGCACATCATCCGAAAACTGGGCGTTCAGGGCGGCGTGGGATACGCCTACGAATACGCAGGCACCACGTTCGATGCCATGTCCATGGAAGAACGCATGACCGTGTGCAACATGAGCATCGAAGGGGGAGCCCGCTGCGGATACATCAATCCGGACGAAACAACCGTCGACTACCTGCGCGGGCGCCCGTTCGCTCCCCAGGGAGACTCCTTCGATCGGGCCGCCGCCTGGTGGCTCAGTCTGGCATCTTCCGACGATGCGGAATTCGATGATGAAGTCGAGTTCGACGCGGCCGATATCGAACCGACCGTCACCTGGGGAATCACTCCGGCTCAGTCCGTAGGCATCAGCGAAAAGCTGCCGCATGTGAGCGATTTTCCTTCCGAAGAACAGACGCTGGTTCGCGAAGCTCTGGAATTCATGGGGCTGCAGGAAGGTGCCCCGATCGCCGGAACGAAAATCGATGTGGCATTCATCGGGTCCTGCACGAATTCCCGGATTTCCGACCTGCGTCAGGCCGCGGATGTCGTCCGCGGACACCGCGTGGCAGATGGAGTCCGCGCGATCGTCGTTCCCGGATCGCAGCAGGTGCGCGAACAGGCGATGAACGAAGGCCTTCACGAAGTTTTCGAGGCCGCCGGTTTCGAATGGCGGGGAGCCGGCTGTTCGATGTGTCTGGCCATGAATCCGGACCGCCTGCAGGGCCGCGAAGTCTGCGCATCGTCCAGCAATCGCAATTTCAAAGGCCGCCAGGGCAGCCCCGTCGGCCGCACGCTGCTGATGAGTCCCGCGATGGTGGCCGCCGCAGCCGTGCAGGGCCACGTCACCGATATCCGCGAATTCGCACTGGCCCCGGTATGACGGCCAGGTCGAACCCCGCACAACGCCGGGCCACCGGCCGAACGGCCGCCCCGTCACACCCATTCATCAACCGGATCCCGTTTCGTTTCGGAGCTTCCAGACGTGTCCAGCAATGAAATCAAAACCGTCGAAGGCACCGGCATCCCGCTGGTCCTGGACGACATCGACACCGACCGCATCATCCCCGCCCGCTTTCTGCGCTGCGTGACGTTCGAAGGACTGGGAGACCACCTGTTCGAAGACGACCGCGCCCAGGATGCCGATCACCCCTTCAATCAGCCGCAGTACCGGAATGCCTCCATCCTGATCACCGGACGCAATTTCGGCTGCGGTTCCTCCCGCGAACACGCCCCGCAGTCACTGATGAGATGGGGGATTCGCGCCATCGTCGCTGAATCGCATGCGGAAATTTTCTTCGGCAACTGCGCGTCCCTGGGCATCGTGGCGGCCACGGCCGACCGAAACGACCTGGAAACACTCGCCGCTCTGGTCACTCAGAACCCCGACTGCCGGCTCACCGTCGACCTGGAATCCCTGTGCGTGACGGCCGGCGGTCAGTCTGTACCTGTCCGGATTCCGGACAGCGCCCGCACGGCTCTGATCACCGGCCAGTGGGACTACCTGTCCCGGCTTCTCAGTGCCCAGGGTGCCGTCACCGCTCACGCGGCCACCATCCCCTACCTGAACGATTTTCCGGACTGAACGGACCCCCTGCCGCACTTCGCAGACACGATGAATGCTTCTGAAGAACGGCCTCTGGCACTGGCACTGGGCGGTGGTGGGGCCCGGGCGGCCTATCAGGTGGGCGTCCTGCGCGGCATTGCATCGCAGTTTCCCGATCTGCAGCCCCGTCTGCTCAGCGGCGTTTCCGCCGGAGCCATCAATACGGCACACCTGGCCTGCTTCGAAGGCCGCTTCGTGGACAGCCTGTCCGCTCTGACCGACCTGTGGTGCGGACTGCAGATCCATGATGTCATCCGAACCGACGCCCTGCCATTGATCAGCCGCGTCGTTCGAATCGGTCTCCAGCTCAGCCTGGGGACTCCACCGGGCCTGCGGCCAGTTCACGGAATGGTGGACACGCAGCCGCTGCGAACCTTTCTGCACCGAGCCCTGAGTACGGCTGACGGCTCGCTGCCGGCCATCGACCGCAATCTGGCCCGCGGACGCCTTCAGGGTGTGGCCCTGACAACCAGTTCCTATGCAACGGGAGAAACTGTCACCTTCTTCTCGGGACGCCGCATTTCCGAATGGGAACGGCCGGGCCGACGCAGTACAGAAACATCTCTGACCATCGAACACATCATGGCCTCATCGGCCCTGCCGCTGGTGTTCCCGCCGGTCCGACTGGGAAACCAGTGGTACGGCGACGGCGGCGTCCGCCTGCACGCTCCGCTGGCGCCGGCTGTCCACATGGGCGCTTCCCGGCTGCTCGTCATTTCGACACACTTCAATGACAGCGCGGAACGTCCTTCCTCCGATCGCCCCGACCTGCCTCCGTCTCCGGCCACCGTGCTGGCGGAAATCTACAATTCCATGTTTCTGGACCAGCTCGACCAGGATGTCCGCCACATGGAACGTATCAACCGGCTGCTCCGCCTGCTGCCCACCGACGCGCCCACAGAACTGCGGCCGGTGGACCTGGTGGTGATCCGCCCGTCCCGGGACATCGGCAGCCTCGCGTGGGAACTGCGCGATCGCCTGCCGCGGACACTCCGGTTTCTGCTGCAGCGTCTGGGCGGCGGACAGGATACCAGCGACGATTTTCTCAGCACCCTGCTGTTCCACCCCGATTACATCCGACAGCTCATCGAAATCGGTCAGCAGGACGCGCAGCACCACCTGGACCAGATCGCCCGCCTGATCACCTGACGGTCCGCGGCCATCGTTCCCGTCGTCCGTCCCGAACGGACGAACAACCGGCCCACGACCCGGGCGTCAGGGAGCCTGATCGGCGGGGCCGGTTTCTGCTTTTTCGAATCCGGCCCGCACGAGTCCGCTGTAGCCGGCCCGCAGCGGACGGACGTCATACCCCTGGGGCCGCAGAATGCGGGCGGCCATCAGCGTGCGCGCGCCACTGCGACAGTGACAGTAGATCGGTTTGTCCTTCGGCAGCAGCTTCTTCTGCTCCTCCGTGAACTGACCTTTTTTGATGACGCTCAGAGGAAGCAGATGAGCGGCCTTCAGATGGCCGGCATCCCATTCCGACTGTTCCCGGACGTCCAGCAGAACGGCTTCGTCGGCTTCCACGCGCTTTTTCACCGTTTCCAGACTGTCCGTCGTGTGGCCCGACTTCGAAAACCCCGATGTCTCAGCAGCAGCCACGGCCGAAAAACCGCCCACAGGCAGCGCCAGAGCCACCGCGGTCAGGATCGCAGACAGCCTGTAGACACAACTCGATACAAAATCGTTCATCGCACAACTCCCGGATTTCATCTTCAGTACGTTTTCAGCGGGGAAAACTGAACGCCATCCGCATGGATCACGACCCCACCGATCGAATGACTTCTTCGAACACCGGCCGGTACTCGTCCAGCCGATCCTTTGGACACCTGCAGAGGATATTGTACTGAAACTGCCCGCCGATGACGGTCGCCCGCAGCCCGTATTCCGTCGTAAACAGCTTGGTACGTGTGAATTCCGATACCCGACCGCTGCCGAAACCCGTTTCGATCACCTGGGGGGCCGTTTCTTCGTAGCTGTCGAATTCCGTTTCCAGCTTTTCCCGCTGCCAGGCGTGGATCGCCGCCACCGGTTCTTCTTCGTCCGGCAGCTTCGCCAGATCCCCGACCGCCTGACTGCCGGCCTTCGCAATGTCGCTCAGCGCCGACCCCGACATGCTGGCCCGAATCGTGATCACGACATCCTGAACGTCGTTTTCGAATTTTGCCCAGGGAGCCACGCCGCCGGCCGCCACTCCATCAGACACGGTGAATCCGTCCGGATAACGCGCCGACAGCCGCCCTTTCGGATGCTGCCATTCGTGATACGTATCGGGAACCGCCATGGCCTGCTGATGCGCTTCACGCATGCGAACCATCCAGAAACCGGCTCCTCCCAGCAGCCCCAGAACAACCAGCCCCGCCAGACCAAACAGGAAATACACCGCGACCGGCGGCAGCCCCGTTTCCGACAGCAGCGACGCACTTTTCCCAGACCGGCTTCCGCCGGCAGCCGATGCTTTCCCGTCTGCCCGGCCCCGTTTCGGTTTCTTCGGCAAAGCAGCGGGAAGATCGTTTTCTCCATCAACCCACTCGTCGCCTTCATCCCACGCATCACCCTGGTCCTCCAGGACGGCGTCGTCTCCGTCTTCGAAGGCGAAATCATCCGGTCCGACGAATTCGTCGATCAGATCGTCATCGCCCACCATGTCCAGATCCAGCCCGCCGGCGAACTCGGACTCGTCCGCGAAGACCGCTTCATCGGCCAGTGCGAAATCGTCCACATCAGACAGATCCGCTTCCACGGGCCTGTTCCGGCGCCGGGCCGAACGGCGGCGCGAACCGCGTTCAGCAGGTGACGACCGCCGGCCGGAAGAAGAAGAAGAAGAAGAAGACCTGCGGCCCGACGGACCGCCCGACGAACGACCGGAAGGCGCCTTCGGCTCCGCCGATGCCGCAGATGCTTCGGAACGAGCAGCCCGGCGCAGACGAATGACGACCCCACAGTTCGGACACTGGACCCGGCGATTCGTATGGACGTGTTGCGCTCGGAGCTGCTTTCCGCAGCGACAGCGAAAAATGAGCATGCGCGGGCCTGCACGTGGGACCAATGAAAAAACGGACGCCCCAAAATCACCGTATCCACCCGGTGCGCAGCCCGTCAACCCCGGACCTGGGAATCCGGTCCGCTGCACAGCAGACCGCCTCCCCGGCCCATCCGATGGTTCGGCCGGGGTGTCCGAACAGCAGGCCGGACGGACAGACGGCCCTGGGGGAAACGGAGTTCCTGCTGCGGGTGCCGTCCGAATGAGCGAATGCGCGTCCGGATTTCGGGGAATTCAGCACAAAACGGCGAATCGCCGCCGGGAACGCACCGCCTTCCCTCTACGATGCCGCGGTTCTGAATGATCCGGGCACGGGTGCGAATCCGTGACGGGAACTGTGTGTGTCGTGGCGGAGACGTTCGATGAGGCGATTTCTGGTCGCTGGAAACTGGAAGATGAACACGGATCGGGCCGGCGGCACGGCTCTGGCCACCGCCGTGGCCGCTGCGGATCCCGGCCCGAAAACGGACGTGCTGGTGTGTCCCCCGTTTCCCTATCTGATTCCCGTCGGCGAAGCGCTGCAGGGCAGCGGCGTGCGTCTGGGCGCCCAGGACGTCTGGTACGAACCGTCCGGAGCCTTCACGGGAGAAGTCTCCGTGGCCATGCTGCGCGACACCGGATGCAGTCATGTCGTTCTGGGGCACAGCGAACGACGGCACATTCTGGGCGAAACGGATGAAACGATCTGCCGAAAAGTTCAGGCGGCCATCGCCGGACATCTCACCGTGATTCTGTGCGTCGGCGAACTGCTGGAAGAACGCGAAGCCGGACAGACGGAAGCCGTTCTCAACCGGCAGCTGGCCGGAGGTCTGGAAGGGATATCTGAACAGGACGCCGCCGATCTGGTCATCGCTTACGAACCGGTGTGGGCGATTGGAACCGGAGTCACGGCCTCACCGGACCAGGCGGAAACCGCCCACGCCCATATTCGCAATTGGCTGGCCGATCGCTACAATGCGGCGTTTTCCGACCGCATCCGCATCCTTTACGGCGGCAGTGTGAAGCCGGACAACGCACAAACGCTCATGCAGCAGTCCAATGTGGACGGAGCACTTGTGGGAGGCGCCAGCCTGAAGGCCGACAGCTTTCTGGCCATCGTCGATGCCGCCCGTTCTCTGGCTGCCGCCGAATAATTTCAGCCCGCTGCCCGCCGCGTTTCGGTCGGACTTTGCGACTGATCTGGGGGAGTGTCAACGCACATGATGTCTTCAGCCATTACTGTCTGGATCCTCACGATTCTCCTCGTGTTCACCAGCCTGTTTCTGATTCTGCTGGTTCTCATTCAGCGGGGCCGCGGAGGCGGTCTGGCCGGAGCGTTCGGCGGAGCGGGCGGGCAGAGCGCTTTTGGAACGCGGGCCGGTGACGTGTTCACGCGCATCACGGTCGTGGTGGCCGTGATTTTCATCGTGCTGTCGGCCCTGCTGGGGATTTCCATGAGGCGTCATCAGAAGGCCAGCGAAGCCGGACAGTTTCAGGAAGGCGAAGCGGCCGCATCGCAGGACGACGAACCGGCCTCATTCACCGCGAGCGACGATGACGCCGCCCCCGTGTTCACCGACGACCCGGACAGCGCCGACGATTCGACAGACGATTCCTCCGACACGCCCGATGCGGACGCCGAAGAACCCTCAGCCGACACGCCGGCTTCCGCGGACGCGCCGGCCGAACAACCGGACAGCCCGGAACCGGACACATCGGCCTCCGACCCGCCGGCAGCGGATTCCGCTCCGGAAACAGACGCACAACAGCCCTGACCGTGTCACACGGCTGACACACTTTCAGTCTCCTGCAACGGGATCCGGACCGTGCTGCTGAGTATGACGGGCTTCGGAAGCTGCACCTCCGAAACGGAACGCCTTTCCGTCAGTGTGGAACTGCGTGCCGTCAACAACCGCTACCTGAAGGTCAGCCAGCGGCTGCCGGATGCGCTGAGCTGTTTTGAAACCCGCATCGAACAGCTCATCCGGCAGCGGATTGCCCGCGGCGCCGTCCAGGTCTCCCTGCGGGTCCGGTTTCCACGCAGTGTCAGCGGCTTTGCCATCGACACGGACACGCTGCAGGAATACCGCCGCCAGCTCGCAGCGCTTCCGGACCAGGCGGCCGATCAGGTGACTGTGAGCGATCTGCTGCCGCTGCCCGGCGTGGTTGTGGAATCGGAACTCACAGCGGATGCCGTGGATTCCTTCTGGCCGGACGTGGAAACGGCCGTTCGAAAATCCCTCGATCAGTTCGAACATTTTCGGCAGACCGAAGGCCGCCAGATGCAGAACGATCTGCAGCTTCAGTGCCGCACCATTGCCGAACAGGTCGATGCGGTCGCTGCTCTGGCCCCCCAGGTGGTGGCCGAATACCGTACGAAACTTCTGGAACGCCTGCAGAATGCGGTGGCGGAATCCGGCGTGTCCGTGTCGGAATCGGATCTCATCCGGGAAGTCGCCGTGTACGCCGACCGCTGCGACATCAATGAGGAAATCACCCGCCTGCGCTCTCATCTGCAGCAGTTCGAATCGTTTCTGAATGCCGATCAGTCGCAGGGGCGCAAACTGGAATTTCTGGGGCAGGAAATGTTCCGCGAAATCAACACGATCGGTTCCAAAACCGGGAACGTGGCCATCGCCCATCGCGTGGTCGACATGAAGGCGGCCATCGAACGGATCCGGGAAATCCTGCAGAATGTCGAATAGGGATCCGCCGACCCGCTTCTTTTTCATTCACTATGAACGACGGCACCACTCATTCGGACGATGGCCGCATCGTCGTCCTTTCCGGCCCCAGCGGCAGCGGCAAAACGACGGTCGTCGACCGCCTCATTGCCGCCGCTCCGGTACCGCTGGTCAAAGCCGTGTCCGCCACCACGCGGCCTCCCCGCAGCGGCGAAATCGACGGCGAATCGTATTATTTTCTCAGTGACCAGGAATTTCGAAACCGGCTGGCCGCAGGGGAGTTCCTGGAACACGCGGAAGTGTTTTCATCCGGATACCTGTACGGCACACTGCTGTCGGAACTGCAGCGCGCCTGGCAGGCCGGCGCCTGGGCATTCCTGGAAATCGACGTCCAGGGCGCCCTGAAGGTGATGCAGCAGTACCCGCAGGCTGTTACGATTTTCCTGAAAACCCCGTCTCCGGAAGAATTCGAACGGAGACTGCGGGCCCGCGGAACGGAAACGGAAGACGTTATTCAAAGAAGACTGGCCACGGCCGCGGACGAACTGACGCTGGCCGATCGGTATCGATACATCGTGATCAACGACGACCTGGATCGGGCGGTCCGGGAAATCGGCGACATACTGCGGTCCCAGGAGACACAAACGCATGCTGGATGAATTTCGAGAAGACGACATTGTTCGCAAGGTGGGCGGCCGGTTCAAACTGTCCACCCTGGTGCAGAAACGCATGGTGGCCCTGAACCGCGGCGCCCAGCCGCTGGTCGACCTGCCGACACGCGATCTGATGGAAATTGTCATCGAAGAAGTCAAACAGGACAAAATCTACCTGGACACGTCCGGACGCGTTCAGCCGGTGCAGGACGAATCGGAAAAAGTCGATGCCCTGGAAGCGCTGCTCACGGAAGACGACGGCGGCCCCGGTGTGGATGATCTGCCCGACTGACCGTGCCCCCCCGGCACGGACCGGACTTCCGGAAACATTCATGACCAGTGTCCTTTCCGATCGTGAAATCGTGCTGGGTGTCAGCGGCGGAATCGCTGCCTGGAAGGCCGCCGACCTGTGCAGCCGGCTCGTTCAGGATGGAGCCGGCGTGTCCGTGATTCTCACGGAATCCGCTGAGCAGTTCATCGGACGCACCACGTTCGAAGCGCTCACCGGACGGCCTGTCAGTACCCGGCTTTTCCAGCCGACGGAACATTTCCGCGGTGAACACATCGGCCTGGCCCGCCGCGCCGACCTGATCGTCATCGCTCCGGCCACCGCCGCCACCCTGGCCCGCCTGGCGCTGGGACTGGCCGATGATCTGCTGAGTGTCACGGTGCTGGCGTCCACGGCTCCCGTCCTGGTCGCTCCCGCCATGAACTGCGACATGTGGGACAAACCGGCCGTGCAGCGGAATGTCGCCCGGCTTCGAGACGACGGAATCCGGTTCGTCGACCCCGAATCCGGCTGGCTGAGCTGCGGGCAGACGGGCATCGGACGGATGGCCGCTCCGGAATCCATCGCGGCGGCCGTTGTCGACGTGCTCTCACAGAATGCCGGCTCCTGAACGGACTGTTTCATGCGCATCCTGATCACCGCCGGCCCCACCCGCGAATACGTCGACGACGTGCGCTTTCTGTCCAATGCCAGCAGCGGCCGCATGGGCTACAGCATCGCCGCGTCGGCTCTGGCCCGCGGACACGACGTGGTGCTCGTCACCGGCCCGGTCGACCTTCCCGTTCCCGACGGCGCAGAAGTCCATTCGATCGAAACGACCGATGAACTGCGGGCCGCCTGTCTGGAACTGTTCCCGGCCTGCGACGGCGTGATCGCCGCGGCCGCCGTCTGCGACTACCGTCCCCGCCGGCGGGTCGACGGCAAAATGACGAAAACCGGACAGCCCATCGTCATGGAACTGGTCGAAACATCCGACGTTCTGGCCGAACTGGGCAGCCTGAAAGAACACCGCTGGGTGGTGGGATTCGCCCTGGAATCCCAGGATCCGCGCACCAGCGCCATGCGCAAACTGCGCATGAAACGCTGCGACTGCATCGTTCTGAACGACACATCGGCCATTTCCTCGCCGGACAACCACATCGAAATCCTCTCGCCCGATGCGGAAACCGTTGCCGAATTTCACGGCCGCAAGTCCGACGTCGCCGATCGGCTGATGGAATTCATCGAAACGTCCATTGTCGGACACTGACCGCCGGATGCAGCATGCCTGCCGCCGGCCTGTTCCCTGTTCCCTGAATCGAAAGAAGATGCCCCATGCCCACCGCTTCCGCCCGCCACATTCTGGTCGCTGATGAAGACACCTGCCTGAAGCTGAAAGAGGAAATTGAAAACGGCGCCGATTTTGCGGATCTGGCCCGCCGGCACAGCCAGTGCCCGTCCGGCGCCCAGGGCGGCAGTCTGGGCACCTTCTCCCAGGGACAGATGGTTCCCGAATTCGACCGCGTCGTGTTCAGTGAAGCCCTGAACACCGTCCACGGCCCTGTGAAAACCCAGTTCGGCTATCACCTTCTGGAAATCACGGCCCGCGACTGAACATCACACCGCCCATCGCCG
>WFTL01000169.1 GCA_015485495.1 Planctomycetaceae bacterium | reverse complement strand
CGGCACCGCTGCGCCCATGCTTTCGGCAGCCGCATCGAATATCTGAGTGTCGTCCAGCAGCTCCGCCCGCGCCATGCCTCCGGCCACCGCCAGGTCCACGGCATTCATGGGGTCCCGTTTTTTCCGTCCGGCGGTTTCCGGCAGGACGTGTTCTCCCCGGCGCGGCATACTGGTCAGCCACCAGTGTTCGGCATCCTGCCATGTCCAGGCCTGCGCATCGCGGCATGCTTCGAGAGCCAGCAGCAGTTCGCGTGGACTGGCAAAGCGGTCATCCGGGTTTCGCGCCAGGCATTTCATAATCACGGCCGCCAGGTCGTCCGGGACATCGACTCCCGTAGTCCGAATGTCGGGCACCGATTCGGTGGCATGAGCGACAATGAGCATCACGGGGTTGTCGTCCTGATACGGCGGATGTCCGACCAGAAGAAACCAGGCGACGGCTCCCAGAGAATACAGATCGCCGCGACAGTCCGGATTCAGCCCGGACGCCTGTTCCGGGCACATGAAAGACGGTGAACCCTGAATCTGCGTGGTGGGATGCCGCATCTGCGACTGCCGGTCCAGAGCATCCCGGACCAGCCCGAAATCGAGCAGTTTGGCCACATCGTAAACATGGCCCCGCTCCGAAAGAAAAATGTTGCTCGGCTTCACATCCCGGTGCACCAGACCTTCCAGCCAGGCTTCCTGCAGGGCACCGCAGACCTGTTTCAGAATGCAGATCACCCGGGCCGGCGGCATCGGACCGAAACGGCGGACGAATTCGTCCAGATTCATCCCGTCGAGGAATTCCATCGCATAGTAAAACCGGCCGGTGTCTGTTGTTCCGTAATCATAAACCTGAACGGTGTTGGGATGTGTCAGTGCCGCTGTGGCTTTGACCTCGCGCTCGAATCGGGCCCGGACCCGGCTGTCACCGGCTTTCTCAGGGTGAATGAGTTTCACCGCACACAGGCGCTTCAGAAGCTGATGTTCGGCCAGATACACGTCTCCCATGCCCCCCGAACCCAGCAGAGACCGCAGTCGATACGGTCCCAGTTTTTCAAGATGCCGTTCCCGATCACGGATCCGTTCTCCCACCCCCGCGGCGATGGTCGCACACAGTACGGCAACCCCCGAAAGCCACGCCAGTTCCGCCGCCAGCTCCATTCGGAACGCCGTCGACACAGCGGCGGCAGCCGCTGTGTCGGTCAGCACCCCTGCCGTTCCCGTCAGGATACTGATTCCCGCCAGCCCGGCTGTCATCACCAGAGACCGGCGGCTGCCACCGGGAATAATGAGTCCGTGCATCAGGACGAGCACGACCGAAAACAGAAGATACTCGCGCATCACCTGGGCATAGAGGAAGGCCGATCCCGTTCGAAAGGCCGTTTCCATCTGCCCCATCGTCAGACACGACAGACACAGCAGTGCTCCTGCGAATACTCCCAGCTCTGCCCGCCGCAGCCTGTGTTCGTCCGCTTTCGCTCCGTGCGCATTCAGCCAGGTGCTGAGCGCCCACAGTCCGCTCAGCAGGACAGCCGAACCCGCAAGCCACGACGTGGGCCACAGACCGTACAGTGCTCGAAGGACAACCAGAAAAGTGAGGGCGGTTGTCACGGTCAGGGAACAGAACCTCAGACGCCGGTCCAGAAAACGTACCCGGCGATGGCGATCCAGCGCATCGAGCTGCCGATGCACGCCAGGACGGTACGGACACGTCCCGGAAGAAGCTTCGGCGGTGGAAGGTGGTGCGTGTGGAGGCATCCTGTAAGCCTGGCGCTGTGAACGAGTGTCGGGCTGCCCGACGGACAATCTCACTCAGAAAGAAACGAAGCGGAACCGTCAAATCTACATTGAAAAACGTCCACGAATCCGTATCTCCCGTCTGTCCCCTCATTCCCGGAACACGTTTAATCCGCTCATTCCGCACTGCCCGGACAGCCGGTTCTTTCCAACAGGATCGCAGGTCTGCGCGGCCGTCCGGTCCGTTCGCAGGGTGCCTGCTGCAGCCGTTACATTCGGATCGGTTCGTACGAACCGGCCTGGAAGACGGAAAAACGGAACGGCCGCGCCGGAATTCGCTCGGCACGAAAAAGCGGCAGACAGCAGACTGGACCAGTCACCGATTCTGTGTCCCTTCCGGAATCCGCCTTATGTCTGTTCCTGATGCTTCCAGGCATGCCGTGCGCGTGGATCCCCGACACGTCATGCACGAACTGATGACGTCTGCCGTGGCGCGTCTGAGCGGCTGCATCAGGGTTGAGATTCAGTCCGACGTCGTGCGGCTGACCGGTTCGACCGGTTCCTGGCACGAAAAACAGCTTGCCCAGGAATGCCTCCGCCCTGTCTGTTCGTCCATGCGCATTCAAAACGAAATCACGGTGCCGGCATGGGACAGTGATCAGCCGGTTCGACCACTCAGGTAATCCGATACCGTCGGACAGGGAGGACGGCTGAAAATCTCTTCGGCTGTTCCCTGAGCGATCACGGTTCCGCTGCCGTCGCGCACCCAGAATACGGCCAGATCGTCTGCAATCCGGCGTGCCTGAGCGAGATTGTGTGTCACGATGGCAATGGCGCGGTTCCGGCTCAGTTCGGTGATGAGCTTTTCCACGCAGGCGGCGGCGACGGGATCCAGAGCGCTGCAGGGTTCGTCCAGAAGCAGAACGTCCGGATCCAGTGCCAGAGCTCTTGCCAGACACAGACGCTGCTGCTGACCGCCGGACAGCTTCGTCGCCAGACAGTCCAGACGATCGGACACTTCATCCCACAGCCCCACATCGCGCAGAACCTGTTCCATCATCGCTTCACGATCACGGCGGTTCCGAACACCGTGTTCCTTCAGTCCAAGCTGAATGTTCGCGCGAATGGAAAGCGGAAACGGCACCGGTTTCTGAAAGATCATCCCGACCCGCCGCCGCAGCTCTGCAATGGAATTCCTCCGGTCGAAAACATCGACATCCTGAAACAGGACACGCCCGGCCACGGCGGCTCCGGGAACCAGATCGATCATGCGGTTCAGCGCCAGAAGAAAAGACGTTTTCCCGCATCCGGACGGTCCCACAATCGCCGTGATCCGGCCGCATCGGAGTCTCAGCGACACATCCCGCACGACCGTTCGGGATCCATACCGAACAGACAGAGATTCCGTACGGATCACGCTTCGGATCTCCTGAAGATGCGACGTCTGTGAAGCAGCGAGGAAGCGGCAGACGTGATGCACAGAACCAGAATCATCAGAATCGTGGCGGTGGCCGCTGCCCGGCGATCGCCCATGGGGACGTTCATGGCCAGTTCGTACACATGGACACTCAGCGCCCGCCCGGAATCCATCACGGACGTGGGCATCCGCGTGGCATAACCGGCCGTGAAGATCAGGGCGGCTGTTTCCGCCAGAGCCCGGCCGATTCCCAGTACAAGACCTGCCGCCATTCCGGGAACAGCCGCGGGAAACTCGATGTGCCACAGCCGCGCCGTACGTCGCAGCCCCAGAGCCGCCGCATTCATCCGCAGTTCCGCCGGCACAGAGCGCAGTGCCTGCTCGGCTGTACGAATCATTACCGGAAGGACCATGCAGGCCAGCGTCAGGCCACCGGACAGAATTGAATACCCCAGTCCCAGAACGACGCAGAACAGGGCATTGCCGAACAGACCGAACACGATGGACGGAACGGCCGCCAGCACGTCAAGACTCCAGCGCACAACAGCCGCCGCGGCGGACCAGCGAGCAGACACGTCGGCCAGAAACACGGCCGTCCCCAGAGCCAGAGGAACCGCCGCGGTGAGCGTGACTGCCAGAATCATGAGTGTGGACACAACAACAGAGACAATCCCGCCGCGGCGGCCGGCGTCTGTCGGTTCCGTCGTCAGAAAAGCGATGTCCACTTCGGACAGCCCGCGCTGCAGAGTGTCTCCCGTGATCCAGATGAGCACCGCGGCAATGCCGCCGGCTGCCAGCCACACCACAGCGCCCAGGATGCGGTCGAACCGGGCACCCGGCCTGGAAAATGCTCCACCTTCACTCATCCGGGCGCCCTTCCACCACACGCGCCAGCGAAACCGAAACGGCAGCTGCCAGCATGAGCATCAGGGCGCTGGCGAACAGCACGGAACGATGGGCCGGCCCCGCGTACCCCAGTTCCAGAGCCAGGTTGCCGGTCAGAGTCCGAACCGGTCGCGTCAGGGAATCGGGAAACTGCACCACATTGCCGGCCACCATGACCACGGCCATCGTTTCACCCAGAGCCCGCGACAGCGCCAGCAGGATCCCCGCAGCGATGCCGCGACGAGCCGCCGGCAGAGCGATACGCAGAGCCACCGACGGACGGGACAGCCCCAAAGCAGCCGCGGCCACCAGCAGGGATTCCGGAACGGCATTCAAAGCGGCTGCGGCAGACAAAGCAACGACAGGAAGTATCATAAGTGCCAGGACACAAATTGCTGCCAGCAGATGCTGTCCGCTGTGACCGTGTCCCGCCAGCAGCGGCACGAGAACCAGCAGCCCCCACAATCCGAAAACGACCGATGGAATCCCGGCCATCAGTTCCAGAAGGCCCCGGAATGCCCGGCCCGCAGCCGCCGGTGCGTAGAAACGCACGAAAACGGCAGAAGCCACTCCAACAGGAACAGCCAGCACCAGGGCTCCCAGTGTGGTCGCCGCCGTGGCCGCTGCCATGGGAGTCATTCGGAACCGGTTCGACAGCGGATGCCAGCTTTCGTCGGTCAGAAAACGATGCAGTCCGGGAGATGTCAGAGCCGGGAAGGCTTCCCGGATCAGAAACAGAACGACTACGAACAGCGTCACGGTCGAGATCGCCGCGGCCGTCATCGTGAAGACCGTCCAGATTCCGTCACCGGGCCGCCGGAACGAAGTACTGTGCAGTGATGATGTCATCCACCTGTTCCGACCGGCAGAAACGAAGAAACACATCCGTGAGCGGCCGGCGATCGTGCCGGACCACCAGAATCAAAGGCCGACTCATCGGAAAACGGCCCGCCGCCACAGCCTCGCAGTCTGCCGGGATGCCGTCCAGAGGCAGCAGCCGAATGGGAACGCCGGACTGCACATCCGCTGTCGCGGTGCCGATCGACACATAGCCAATGGCGCCAGGAGCTCCGGCCACAGTCCGCACGGCATGCTCATTGTCCCCCACAATCACGTCCGGCCGCACATCGGGATTTCTGAGCTGAAAATGCGTCAGGAAGACTTCCAGCGTGGCGCGGCCCTCCGCCTTGTGCACCACCGAAATCGGCTGGTCCGGACCACCGATGGCCGACCAGTTGCGAATCTTCCCCGTGAAAATCGCCACCACCTGCTCCGGAGTCAGTTCGGAAACCGGATTGGAGCGATGAACAATCAGAGCGACTCCGTCGACAGCAACCGGAAAGACCTCCAGATCCGATTCGACCGCCTGCAGAGCGCGGCTGGACATCCCGATGTCGGCTATTCCGGATCGCACATCCTGAATGCCTTTCCCGGAACCGCCCGACTGCACGTCGATGCGGACAGCCGGATGCCGGGCCATGAACCGACGGGCGATCTCCGCGACAAGCGGAGCCATCGTGCTGGAACCGGTGATCGTCAGTTCCCCGCGTACTGTGCCGCTGCCGGCATCGCCCGCCGCAGCAGCGATCGTACGCTCCTGGTGACAACCCGTCATGGCAGTCAGAACAACTGCCGCAGACATCCAGATCAGACACGGAACCCGTTGCATCAATGATCGCCATCCCGCTCACTCTGTCAGTCGAATGACAGCCGGCAGCAGCCCAGATCGATCGCTCGACCTCGCCGCCGCCCCTGGACTGACTGCGACAGAGAATACAGCACCTTTCGACCGGTTCGTCGGGCTGTCACCAGCCCCGCTTCGCGCAGCACCTTCAGGTGGTGCGACAGCAGACTCTGTTCGATGTCCAGAGACGCGTTGATTTCTGCCACATGCCGTGGTCCGTCCAGCAGCAGTTCCATGACTGCCAGACGCGTTTCATCCGCCAGAACTTTCAGCACGTGGGCACACGAGATGTCGGATGAAGCACCGGAAGGATCGGCCCCGGGAACCACGGCAACGCCCCACACATGAATGAACACTGATATGAAATGTCATTCAAGTATCGGCGTCTGCCGATTGCAAGCCTGGCCTGGCGGAGAAACGGTTTCTGTTTCCGTGCAGTGTGCGACAGTTCACACACAGACCGACCGGCGGCAGGGTCTGTCGGGACGCCGCCGGCCCCGGCCCGGTTCATTCGTATTTCGGTACGTTCGGTTCCGGGACGTCATCAAGGAGTTTCTCAACGATGTCGTCGGTCGTCATGCCTTCGGCCTGAGCCTGAAAATTGGTGGACAGCCGATGGCGAAGCACGGGAATGGCCACTCGACGGACATCGTCGATCGTGATGTTCGGACGGCCGTCCATCGCCGCAACCGCCTTGGCCCCCGCAATGAGATACTGTCCGGCTCGGGGACCGGCGCCCCAGTCCACCAGCGTCTGAATGAATTCCGGAGCAGCCGGATCGCGCGGCCTGGTGGCTCGTACCAGCCGGGCCACGTAACTGATCACCAGCGGCGACACGGCAATCTGGCTGATCTGTTTCTGGAGATAAAGAATCGAACGGGCCGACAGCACCTTGCGCACATCCGGAGATTCGCCGGATGTGGTCACGCGCAGAATTTCTTCTTCTTCATCCAGCGACGGATAGTCGACCATCACGTTGAACATGAAACGGTCGAGCTGCGCTTCAGGCAGCGGATAGGTGCCTTCCTGTTCAATCGGATTCTGCGTCGCGATGACGAAGAACGGTTCCGGCAGATCATACGTCGTCTGTCCGACGGTGACTTCACGTTCCTGCATCGCCTGCAGCAGCGCTGCCTGCGTCTTCGGAGGCGTCCGGTTGATCTCGTCGGCCAGAAGAATGTTCGTGAATACGGGGCCTTCGACAAAGCGGAACTCGCGTCGTCCCTGTTCGTTCTCTTCCAGAACCGTCGTCCCGGTGATGTCGGACGGCATGAGATCCGGGGTGAACTGGATCCGCCGAAATTCGACGTCCAGCAGACGGGCGATGGTGCTGACGACCAGAGTCTTGGCCAGCCCCGGCACGCCGACCAGCAGACAGTGTCCGCCGGTGAAGATTGCCGCAAGGATCTGTTCGATCACGGCATCCTGGCCGACGATCACCCTGTGCAGTTCCTGCACCATCACGTCATGATGGCGACGAAACTTTTCCAGAAATTCTTCGAAGTCGCGCTGTTCTGCCAACGTACTGCTTCCTCACTGCTTCCCGTCCGGCATCAGAATGTGCTCAGCATAACGACCGCCTGCGGCAGGGCGAACCGTTCCGTCCGGCTTCCGGCATTCCGCTCACAGGCCACCCGCCCCGATTCCGCCACACCGCCGCTGCGGCAGTACGAAACCACAGTCGCCCTCTGTGTGCTGGACACACGAACAGGCCGCCGGTAGTTTTTCATTCGTCTCGTCTGCTGTTCTCTTTTCATCCGGTCACTTTTTCTGACCTGTCTGTTCCGTCCTGAGGCCGACCATGAACATCGCTGAACTGACCATCGAGGGAATCGACACGTTCGGAGAATACGAATCGTGGCATTTTCAGGGGAAGTGGTACACGAACCGGGAAATCATGGATTCCGGCTGCCGTCTGGCCACCGTTCTGCGGGAACGAGGCATTCGGCCAGGAGATCGCGTCGTCATGATGATGCCTTCGTGCATGGAAGTTCCGGAAGCCTTCCATGCCATCGCCAGGCTGGGGGCGATTGCCATTCCCATCATGCCCCAGCTCATCGCCCGCGAAGTGAATTACATCGTGGAAAATTCCGGAGCGGAAACTGTTCTGACAGTCCCCGAACTGGCGGCCACGGTTGCTGAAGCCGTCCGGGATATCGAGGGATTCCGACAGATTCTGACCTTCGGCGATTCGGAGATCCCGGGAACGGAAAACATCGTTCCCGCAGTCCGCCAGGCACAGCCCTCTACGGAAATGTATGACGCGGATGAAGAGGATACGGTCGTCATCATCTACACGTCGGGCACTACGGGGAATCCCAAAGGCGTCATGCTGACGCACGGAAATCTCATCAGCAACATTCGAGCCACCGCCAGCGTGTTCGAAGCGCCGCCCCGCGAACGGTCTCTGATGGTGCTGCCCATGAGTCATGTGTATGGGCTGATGCTGATGAACATCAGTGTCATTCTGGGAGGACAGACCGTCCTCCTGCCAGTGTTCGATCCGGAGAAAGTTCTGCAGGCGATTGAGGAATTCCGAATCGAACGCTGTTCTCTGGTCCCGGCCATGCAGGTGGCCCTCATCCATCATCCGGCCCGGGAGAAGTATGACGTATCCAGTCTGAAATACGTGACAGCCGGGTCCGCTCCGCTGACTGAACAGGTCCGCAGTACGTTCAGCCGTCTGTTCGACTGTCGGGTGACCGATGGATACGGTCAGTCGGAAGCGACCTGCGTGGTGTCTGGTTACCCGCTGGATGTCGATCCGGTGCCCGGGTCCGCCGGCCCGCCGATTCCCGGCGTGGAAATCCGTGTGGTCGACAATGACAACAACCCGGTTCCGGTCGGAACCACAGGAGAAATCTGCGTTCGCGGTCCCAACGTGATGAAAGGTTACTGGAACAATGAAGAAGCCACCGCAGCCACGATCATCGACGGCTGGCTGCATTCGGGAGACATCGGCCACGTGGACGAAAACGGGTTCGTGTACATCACGGACCGGAAGAAGGACATGATCATCAAAGGCGGAGAAAACATTTCTCCGCGGGAAATCGAAGAAGCCATCGTCCGACTTCCGGGGGTCGCCGAGGCGGCGGTTTACGGCGTGCCAGACGACAAATTTCAGGAAGAAATCGCCGTGACGGTGGTCCCCATGCCGGGAAGCGATGTCACGGAAGACCAGATCCGCGAGGCGGCCGCCGCCTGGGTGACGAAATTCAAAATTCCCCGATATGTGACGTTCACAAAGGCTCTGCCCAGAAATGCCAATGGCAAAGTTTTGAAACGCAGTCTCCGGGAACAGTGGGTTCAGGCCGCCAGCGAAACGGCAGCGACTTCCTGAAACGATTTCCCCCGACAAACCCGTTCGGATCTGCATTCTTCGAATCCGCCAGCCGGCTGATGCCGCCCCGGCACACCGGAGCCCGGACAACACGGCTCGGGCCCCGGCTTCCGTACCGTTCCGGTCTTCCTGTCTCCCTCCGCAGTTGCCATCAGGTCATGCCCGCATGCCCCGCATTCATCTTGACGTCGATCATGTCCGACAGCTTCCGTCGGTGTACAGCACGACGATTCCTTCCGATTATCTGGATGCCATGGGCCACATGAATGTGATGTGGTACACGCACCTGTTCTCGATGGGTTTTGTGGGCCTCATGAAGCATCTGGGGCTCATGGAACTGTTCGACGGCAGCCGCGACAGCGGGTCGTTCGCTCTGGAAAACCACGTCCGTTACCTGTCAGAAGTGCGGGCAGGACACACCATTCACATTCACCCACGCGCCATCGCCCGATCGGAAAAACGGTTTCACGTTCTGTACCTGATGACCAACGAGGACAGGCAGGATGTCTCCGCCACCTATGAAATGCTCAGCACATACGTGAATCTGAAGACACGCCGCACCGACCGCATTCCGGACACCCTGGCCGCCCCGCTGGATCGACTCATCGAAGAACACCGCCAGCTTTCCTGGGACGCTCCTCTCTGCGGTGTGATGACGGCATGACCACTGCAGGGACACCGACCCGGATCAATGGGGGGAGGGTCTCCTGCAGGAGGTCCTCCGCGTCTGATGATCAGGACGAAAGATGATCAGGACGAAAGATGAGAGCGCATCCGGAATGCGTCATCGCCCAGCCACTGACCGGTGCTCCATCTGTTCTGCTGCGGGCCCGATTTCCGTTTTTCGAACGCGCCGCACTCCTGGCCGCCGCAGATCGGTCCTTTGGCTCTGCCGGCTGGTCCTGGCCGCCGCATGGATCGCTCCGGTTCCGGCTGCAGATTTCGAACGACTGCCCTACAACCATCCCGGACTCATTGTCGACCTGGGCGTGGGACTCTGGGTCTGGCCCCTGCCCATGGACTACGACGGCGACGGCGATCCCGATCTTCTGGCCGCGTGTCCGGACCGGCCGTCGAACGGAGTCTGGTACTTCGAAAATCCGGGTACTTCTGACAAATTCCCGGTTTTCCGCCCCGCCGTCCGGCTGGGAGACGCCCGGCGCTACATGCACCTGTCCTGGGTTGACGGCACACCGCGGATTCTGGTTCTCGGAGCGGAGTACCCGGACTTCCGAAATCGAGGGTTCCGCGAGACGGTTCCTGTCGGGCCATCGGCACCCATTCATCCGGGATCGCGCATCCGGGCTCAGAACTGGAACTACGTGGACTACGACGGCAACGGCGCATTCGATCTGATCGTGGGAATCGGCGACTGGTCGGAATATGGCTGGGACAATGCATTCGATGCGCACGGCGTGTGGAGAAACGGGCGGCTGCACGGATACGTCTATCTGCTGAAAAACCGCGGCAGTACGGCTCGCCCGCGTTATGACGATCCGGTACGGATTCAGGCCGGAGGAGCGGACATCGATGTGTACGGCTGGCCCGGTCCGGCGTTCGCCGATTTCGACCAGGACGGCGATCTCGATCTCGTCTGCGGCGAGTTTCTCGACACTCTGACGTATTTCGAAAATTCCGGCAGCCGTGAGCAGCCGGACTACCGAAAAGGACGACGTCTGACATACCGCGGCCAGGTCCTGCGCATGCCGCTGCCCATGATCGTTCCGGTCGCTTTCGACTGGGACAGCGACGGCGACATGGATCTGATCGTCGGCCAGGAAGATGGACGTATCGCGCTGGTGGAACACACCGGGCGCGTCGTTTCCGGTGTTCCTGAGTTTCTTCCGCCGCGTTTTTTTCAGCAGGAAGCAGACTGCGTCAAATTCGGCGTGGATGCGACGCCGGCAGCGGCCGACTGGGATGGCGACGGCGATACAGACATCCTCTGCGGCAACAGTGCCGGCCAGATCGGATTCATCGAAAATCTCGGAGGCACCCCGCTGCCGAAATGGGCCGCGCCGAAGCTGCTGCATGCCGACGGCCGCTGTATTCAGATCACCGCCGGGAACAATGGTTCCATTCAGGGGCCCGCAGAAGCCCGCTGGGGACAGACGGTCCTGTCCGTGGAAGACTGGGACGGCGATGACCTGCCGGACCTGCTTGTCAATTCCATGCGGGGAGAAATTCTGTGGTACCGCAACGTGGGGACGCGGCGTCGACCGAAGCTGGCAGCCGCCGTTCCGGTCGAAGTCGCCTGGCCGGGAAAACCGCCCAAACCTCGCTGGAACTGGTGGGATCCTTCCGGCAGTCAGCTTGTTACACAGTGGCGGACGACACCTGTGGCAGTCGACCTGACCAGCGACGGACTGACCGACCTGGTGGTTCTGGACCATGAGGGCTATCTGACGCTGTTCGAACGCCGCCGAGTCGACGGACGCCTGCAGCTTCTTCCAGGAGACCGCCGATTCATCGACGAAACAGGCCGCCCGATCCGACTGAATCCGGGCACTGCCGGAAAAAGCGGCCGCCGGAAAATCCACATCACCGACTGGGACGGTGACGGCCGGCCGGACCTGCTTGTCGACAGCATCAATGTCGATCTGTGGCGCCATGCCGGAATGCAGGGCCGTCGGATCGTCCTGCAGAAGGTGGGCCCGCTGGGGCAGCGGCCGCTGGCAAAACATAGTACGGCCCCCGCCACCGTGGACTGGGATGGAAACGGGCGGCCCGATCTTCTTGTCGGAGCAGAAGACGGGTTCTTCTACTACCTTCCCCACGAAGCGGCCCGGCAGATTTCCGGTGTGCCACGGCACGATGCGGAAAACGCCCGACAGCGTGCTGCCGTTATTGCGAATCGTTCCCGGATCATTGTCCAGGAAGAAACGCTCTTCGCCGACTCCCACATGGCAGAAATTCGTGGGCTGTCTGCAGCAGACACTTCAGCCGGCCTGGTTGTCGTCGCGTGCGCTGTCCGTCCGGAATTCGGCCCCCAGCCGGCCGTGTGGATCTCACGGCATCGCGGAGAATGGTCGGAAACGGCTGAAGTGACCCGCGGGATCCAGTACAACGGACAGCCGGTCGCCTGTTCCGATCCGGTCCTCGTTCAGATACCGCAGGGACCTCTGAAACTGTTCTGCACAATGACCGATTCATCGCGTTCGTGGACGGAACTGCTCACCTCCTGGGACGGAGGACGTGTCTGGCAGGAACGGCGGAAGCTTCCGACAGGAGTTCCCGGGCCCCGTTCCTGCCGTGTTCTGGTTCGCGACGACGGAACCTGTGAGTTCCCAGCTTTCGCAGAACGTCAGGGCGTTCTGCGGAAGCTGTCGATGAAGCCCGATGAGACATTCTGGCGGCGTTCTGTTCACGTTCATGGCAGCCCGGGGCTGTGTTCGGAGTTTCTGAGCATGCTTTCAGGTGTCAGCGGAACTCTCGTGTTCTGCCGCAGTCGGTCCGGACAGTTGTGCGTCGGCCGTCTGTCTCCGGAGGCAGACCGGATGACAGTCCAGGCTGCTTCCGTGAGCGGCGGACCGATTCTGAACGGCGACATCCTGTCGCTTCACGACGGACGCATCCTGATGGCTGCCGTTCAGCCGGATCGCCGAAGTGCGGCATCCGAAGGGAACCTCCGGCTGCATCTGGCTGTCCGTTCCGACGGATCTGCGTGGCGGACATGTCCGGACCTGCATTTTCCGGCAGCCCCCGGCGTGTCTCCCGTCCTCGTTCAGGATCACCGCCGCCACGTGCATCTGCTGTTCTGTTCTGACCGGCAGACGGTCCGGCATGTCAGAGTGCAGCCGGACGAACTGCCGTCGGAAGGAACAGCCAGGTCGCCGGAGAACGAAAAATCCTGAACTTGCGTCCTGGTCGGATCCGATTATAGTGTGTCCGCTCCGGTTCATTCCGGGGACGCCGGAGAGATGGCAGAGTGGCCGAATGCGCATCATTGCTAATGATGTGTCCCTGGAAACGGGGACCGCGGGTTCGAATCCCGCTCTCTCCGCATCGCTCATTCAAAACCGTCGCTGACACACGTCGTCTGCCGCGACGGCGTTGTTCACACCGGCATTGGGTTCCGATTGACGACCGGACGAAGAACCATGGCCAGGCCTGAATGTCGACGGACGCTGCATCAGGGAGCCGTGTCGAAGCTGTAGACGGTGCGCGATGAAAAGGTTTCACCGGGTTCCAGAATGATGGACGGAAAGTTCGGGTGATTGACGGAATCCGGACTGTACTGGGTTTCCAGACACAGCGCACTGCGAAGCGGATAGACGCGTCCGGCCTTGCCGGTCTGCCCTTTCAGGAAATTGCCTGAATAGAACTGAATGGCCGGCAGAGTGGTTTTCACCGTCAGGCGGCGGCCGGATTTCGGGTCGGTGAGCACGGCAGCGGAAAACAGATCTTCATGGTCGTCCGGCCGGTTCAGGATGAAGTTGTGGTCGTACCCGAGCGTGGGAGTTTCCACCAGAGCCCCGATGCGTTCTCCCACCGCATGCGGCGTTCGGAAATCCAGCGGTGTGCCCGCCACCGGGTCGATGGCTCCGGTGGGAATGAGTGTCTCATCGACCGGCGTGTAGTGATCGGCGTGGATCTGCAGAAGGTGATCCAGCACCGTGGCCGATCCGGCACCTGACAGATTGAAATAGGCGTGGTTCGTCAGATTGACGGGCGTGGGCTGATCTGTTGTGGCCGTGTAATCGATCGTCAGGTCGGCTGCGGCGTCGGACACGCTGTACGTCACGCGCAGGATCAGATTGCCGGGATACCCTTCTTCGCCGTCCGGACTCGTGTAGGAAAACACCACACCGCGTCGGCCATCTGCATCGAACGGTTCGGCCGTCCAGATCACCTTGTCGAGACTGCGTTCGGATCCGCCATGCAGGTGATTGGGACCGTCGTTGGTGGCCAGCGTGTACGTGCGGCCATTCAGCCGAAACTGCCCTTTCGCAATGCGGTTGCAGACCCGTCCGGTCGTGCATCCGAAATACTGATTGCTGTCCGACTGATACCCGGACACGTCGTCGAATCCGAGAATCACGTCTGCTGTGTTCCCGTCGGCGTCCGGTACGTGCAGTTCCACCAGCGTGGCTCCGTACTCAGTCACCCGGGCCATCAGCCCACTGTCCGAACGCAGGGTATACAGGTGGACTTCTGTCCCGTCCTTCGTCCTGCCGAAGGATTCGCAGTCGGGAAGAACGGCCTTCGCTGAGGAAACGCTGAAGAACAACTGCACAGACAGCAGCAACAGAAACGAACGCATGAGGTTTCCAGCCAATACGGTGACTTCAGGGAGAATACGGCAACTGGAGGATTATTGTGTCCTGCCGGCGCAGACGCAAGATGCCAGGTCTCGTCAGCTCGTCAGCCGGTCTGGCTGGATGGCTGCATGAGGCGGCGGATTTCCGCTTCCTGATCGGCCGGAGGCAGTCCCCAGTCTGCGTGGTGCCGCGTTCCGAAGATTTCGCTGAGCTGCGTTGAGGAGTATTTTTCCTGCAGGATTTCGAGCTGATCGACGCTGACCAGCGACGGGTGTGGCTGCCCGCAGGCACGAGATACGGAAATCAGCTCCTTGCGCAGCGTCATGATGTAATTCGCCAGTCGTTCGGATTTCGAATGCGGATCCAGGCCGCGCATGAGCCAGCGGTTCTGGGTGGCCACTCCCGTCGGACAGTGGCCGGTGTGGCAGCGCATCGCCTGAATGCAGCCGATGGACAGCATCGCTTCACGGCCCACGTTGATCAGGTCGCAGCCCAGGGCGAAGGCGACCAGCGCATGTTCGGGCAGCCCCAGACGTCCCGAACCGGCGAACACGACTTTGTGGTGCAGCCCTCGTTCGATGAATTCCCGGTACACGCGAACAAAACCCGTTTTGAACGGCAGCGCGACGTGGTCGGTGAACACCAGAGGCGCCGCGCCCGTGCCGCCTTCGCCTCCATCAATCGTGATGAAATCCACTCCGCGGCCGGGATCCGCCAGCATCGCATCGCTCAGTTCCGCCCAGAACTTCTGTTCTCCCACCGCCGATTTGATTCCCACCGGAAGTCCGGATGCGTCCGCCAGCGTCTCCACGAAATCCAGCAGCGAATCCACATCGTGAAACGCAGAATGGGACGCCGGGCTGATGCAGTCCTTTCCCATGGGAACCCCGCGGATCTCGGAAATTTCCGGCGTAATCTTGGCTGCCGGCAGCAGGCCTCCCAGGCCGGGCTTGGCCCCCTGGCTGAGTTTGATTTCGATGGCGCGGACAGGATGCCGGGCCACGACATCCCGAAACCGGTTCAGGTCGAAGCGTCCCTTCGAATCCCGGCAGCCGAAATACGCCGTCCCGATCTGCCAGATGAGTTCGCCGCCGTTCAGATGATAAGGAGAAATGCCTCCTTCGCCCGTATTGTGCAGACACCCGGCGATCGACGCTCCTCGGTTCAGCGATTCCACAGCGCGGGCACTGAGCGAACCGAAACTCATGGCCGAAATGTTGATGACCGACTCCGGACGAAAAGCCTTCGGGCGTCCACGGGCCGCTCCCAGGACGCGGGCACACGGCAGCGGAAATCCGGCCGTATGTTCCGGACCGTCTTTCACGAGCGACGGCAATGGAAAGGCCGCCTGGCGAATGATGAGCGTCCCCGAGGGCGTTTCCATGTCATTGTCGGTGCCGAAGCCGAAGTAATTGTTCTCCTTCTTGGACGACGCATAGACCCAGCTTCGTTCATCCCGCGTAAACGGACGTTCTTCGTCGTTGCTGGTCACAATGTATTGCCGCAGCTCCGGTCCCACGGCTTCCAGCAGATAACGAAAATGCCCAATGACCGGGAAGTTTCGCAGAATGGCGTGCTTTTTCTGCAGAATGTCATGAAGCCCCAGGGCAAACAGCACGATGAACGTGCCCACCAGCAGGATCATGGCGGCCATAGCCCGTGTTTCCTTGTCTCAAGTGCCAGTGATGTATTCTGGAAAAACGTTCCGTGAAACCAGTGAACTGACGCCTCGGCAACGTGGCCCAGACCAATACCGTTTGCCGTCTTCCTGAACATTCGGGGCGGTCGGCAGGACGTTTCTGTTCGCAAACGACCTCACTGAGATCGCCTGCGTGAAGCGTGGTCGACAGGATCATCTGCTGTTGCCGCTTCAAATACCAGCCTGGTTTCCGGCGCGTGCCCCCGTCCCCCACCCGCCTCCGTGGGACGAACGAAATGCTGCCAGGAGTGGTCAGCAGACAGTGTCGGACGATGTGGTCCGAATACCGAGGGCGCCGGCAGCCACCCGGCAGCCGCTCAGGCGGGCCGCTTCGACGACGTGCCGGGCAGCGGGACAGCAGCCTGGACAGCAGCGAACAGAATCAGCAGCAGATGCACCATATTGACGTTGCGGGACCACGCGTGCAGCCTTGTGAATTCCGCCGACCGCGGCTGGCCGGGCGGCAGAATCAGGTCCTGCAGAGGACGATAGATCCACATGTAGTCCAGAGCGAAAACGACACCGGCGGCCGCTGTGGCTGCCAGAGCCAGTCGGATGCGTCCGGACAGACGGCGGCACAGAACACCGGATGCCAGAGCGAGCGTGCCGGAGGCTGTCCCGGCCGCGTAATACCAGGGAAAACGGATGGTGGCCAGTCGATCACGTGTGACCGCGTCGAAACCCGGCGACACCTGTTCCGCAACACTGGTCGCGACGAACAGCAGGGCCGCTCCCACCCAGCCGGCCAGCGACAGACGCATCACCACCAGGGCAATTCGGTCGATGTGTGAATCGATTCTTGAGGAGTCATCCTGGGAAGAATCCATTGGGGGGATCCAGACAGAATCGGCATGGAATGACGCCGCCTGCAGCGTCCGTCTGCTGCGGCAGGCGTTTGCACATGGTATCGCTCTGCCAATACGATGCCAGAAACAGCCGGCATCGCCGGAAATGCAGTCTGCCGTGAATCGGGCATCTGCGGACGCAGGATCACGCGCTGTACGTCCGGTGTCACGACTGGAAATCCCCGGGGACGCTGCCGCCTGCAGCCGATCGGCGCTGTGGAACAGATGATCAGGACGGAAGGATATTGTTTGTGTCGGAATACAGACAGACTGTCAGAGGCAGCATTTACGACTATCCGCGTTACTACGATCTGCTGTTCGGATCAGACTGGAAGGCAGAATTCGACTTTCTGGAAGCCTGTTTTCAGCGATACTGTTCGCGTCCCGTTCGTCGCGTCTTCGAACCGGCCTGCGGCACCGGTCGGCTGCTGATTCGTCTGGCCAGGGCCGGATACGAAGTCAGCGGCAACGATCTGAACGCGGCCGCGGTGGACTACTGCAATGATCGTCTGGAACGATTCGGATATCCGCGCAGCGCGGTGGTGGGTGACATGGCCGATTTTCGGCTGGCGCGAAAAGCGGATGCGGCATTCAACACGATCAACAGTTTTCGCCATCTGCCGACAGAAGCAGCCGCGGTGGCCCATCTGCAGTGCGTGGCCAGGGCTTTGAGAGCAGGAGGAATCTACATTCTGGGGATCCATCTGGAACCGACGGAAGGAGACCGTATTCAGGATGAGGCCTGGACGGCCCGTCGCGGCCATCTGACGATTCATTCGTACATGTGGTCTCGCGGCGTCGATCGGCGCCGCCGGATGGAACATCTGGGAATGATTCTGGATGTGTACACGCCGACACGCCATCTGCAGATTGAAGACGAAATGGGATACCGTACGTACACCCGCGCCCAGTTTCGGTCTCTGCTGCGAAAGGTACCAGAACTGAAAATCGCCGGCATCCACGATTTCGCCTACGACATCGACACCCCGATCACGATCGGGCCGTCGACGGAAGACGTCGTCTTTGTGCTGCAGAAAACCTGATGGCTGCGCACCGGCGCGCGGCTGTTCCGTCTGCAGACAGACGGTCAGGACAGTTCCGTGGCCAGAATGGCATCCGCCTGGGCCCGCCGTTCGTCTCGCAGCCGATCGGCCAGTTCCGGTCGGGTCAGGCTGAGAATACTGACGGCCAGCAGAGCCGCATTGATGGCCCCCGCCTTGCCGATCGCCAGCGTTCCCACCGGGATTCCCCGCGGCATCTGAACGGTGGACAGCAGCGAATCCATCCCGTCCAGCGACCAGCCCTTCATCGGCACTCCCAGAACCGGCAGCACCGTATGAGCGGCCACGACACCGGCCAGGTGAGCGGCTCCGCCGGCCGCCGCGATGAACACCTTCATGCCGTTCTGTTCACCGCTGCGAATGAAGTCCGCTGTTTCTGCCGGAGTGCGGTGAGCCGACAGAACACGGCAGACATGCGGCACATCGAATCGCTGCAGCGTATCGCGGCAGTGCTGCATCGTGTCCCAGTCCGACTGGCTGCCCATCAGAACGCCGACCAGAGGTTGTTCGTCCGCCATTGTTTCCTTCCATTTTCACATCAGGAGGGGAAAGACATCGCGCAAAATTGCGGCAGACTGTAGATAACTTCCTGCGGAATGCAATCATCGGCAGTCGGGCTTATGATGGATTCCTCCGGCCGGAAATCGCACATGCCGAACGACAGCATTCTGACGCAGCGGTCGATTGTTCTGACGGACGACGATCGTCGTATCCGGGATGAAGATCTGGGCGACTTCGTGCCGGATCGCCTGTTCGATGCGCACATCCATCTGTTTCATCCGGGCCATACATCAGAACGGGCGATTCCCTGGACGTACGCCGATCTGGACACCATTCGGTCCTGGTCGCGTGAGCTGTGGCCGGGGCGTGACGTCCATTTTCTGATTCAGGGAACCCCCTGTCCAGGCCTGGATGTCGCCGCGCATCACTCCTGGGTTGTGCAACAGGCAGAACAGGATCCCCGATCACGGATCAACCGTCTTGTGACACCCGGCTGCGATATCGAACAAATCCGTCAGGATGTGATGCATCCGCAGGTCATCGGGCTGAAACCTTACCGACTTTATTCGGTGACGGGAGACATCCATGAGTGTCGGATTCACCATTTCCTCACTCACGAGCAGATGGAACTGGCTGATGAACTGGGCCTGTGGATCACTCTGCATCTGTCGGGGTCAGACGGCTGCGCCTGGGACTGCAATCTGAAGGATCTGACCGAATACACGACGAAGCGTTATCCCCGTATCCGCTGGATTCTGGCTCACTGTGCCCGCAGCTTCACATGGTGGCCGATCCGTCAGGCCATCGAACGGCTGCGGGATCTTCCGGCGATCTGGTACGACCTGTCAGCCGTCACAGATCTGCGCCCGATACTCACGCTGCTGCGGTACGAATCTTCCGAACGGATCTTCTACGGATCCGACGGCGTCGACGCCGGCTTCTTCCGGGGAAAATATGTGACGCTCGGACGTGCGTGGCAGGGACTGGATGTCGACCGCCTTCACCTGGCGTTTCCTCATTGCCAGGCAAGGCCGATTCTGGCCGTTTACGAACAGTTGCTGGCTTTTCGTCATGCGGCGGAAATTGCAGAACTCAGCCCGGCCGACCTGGACAACATTTTCTGGAAGAACGCCTGGCGGGAATTCGGTGTGGTACGCACAGCCCCATCCCGAACAGAATGAGACAGCTCAGCGCTTCACACACTGCCGCACTGCACGAAACGGCAATGACCATCTGCGGAGAATCTTCGGTCCCCCCCGGATCGATCGGCGATCAGTGAGCAAACAGGAATTCTCGGGTCGTCAGCAGTCCCCACAGGATATCTTCGAGGATCTCCCGACGCTGCGGCGGCCGTGTTTCCGCCAGCAGGCTCGTCAGCGCCTGCTGTTCGTCCGGCGACGGGAAACGGGACAGGGTCGCCAGAAACAGTTCCTCAATCAGACCGGCATGATCATCGCCGAATCGTTCCTGCCACCGGGCGATCCGGTTTTCAGGACGGCTCAGTTTTTCATTCAGGGTCGTGCCGTTGGACAGGTGCAGGACCTGAACGAGGCTGGGGGCATTGCTGCGTTCGCACTCACAGGTGATCCGCCGCTGATTGCGACCGAACGTCTTCAGAAACCGGGACTTCACAGCCGAATCGTACAACTGCAGAGCGCGTGTGCCCGGTTCGTAGAAGTCCGTATTCTGAACATCCCCGCCGGGATAGCTGATTTCGGTGAATGTATCGGGGACATCCGTGACCTGGCTGATGGCATCCAGGAGAACTTCCGCCATGAGACGCCGCGGCACGGCCCGCGCGTAGTAGCGGGTATCCGCAGCATTGCCCGGCCGTGTTTCACTGCTGCGCTGGTAGGTTTCCGACTGCAGAATCAGCCGCATCAGGGCCCGCAGATCGTAATCGTGATCGACCAGGAATTCCGCCAGCGCCGCCAGCAGCGCTTCATTGGATGCCGGATTCGATGCCCTCATGTCATCGACCTGTTCGACCAGCCCGATGCCCATGAAGTTCTTCCAGATCCGATTGGTCACGGAGCGGGAGAACAGCGTGTTGCTGTCCGAAACGAGCCAGTCGGCGAGAATCTCGCGGCGGTCACGTTCGTCATCGAACGGCACGGGATCTTCATCCAGAGGCGCGGGCATCCGGGGTTTCCCCGCACGCGGCTGCAGAAGTTCTCCTTCCGATACGGTGATCAGCGTCCGCTGTCCGCTGCCGCTGCGTCCGTCCCCTCCCCAGCCTTTGGCCCGCACCCGGGAAAACAGATTGGCGAAGGCGTAGTACTGATCGTTGGTCCATTTTTCCAGGGGATGGTTGTGACAGCGGGCACAGCCGATCGACAGCCCCAGAAAGGCCTGACTGACGTTTTCCGCCATGTCTTCCGGTGTCTGATGCAGGGCGAAAAAGTTGGTGGCTCCCTGTTCCAGACTGGATCCCCGTGACGTGATCAGTTCGCGGACAATCTCGTCCCACGGCGTGTTCCGTTCCACATGATGCCGGATCCATTCGTAGTAGGCTTTCACCGCCTGCTGACGCAGCAGGTTGCCGTTGATCATCAGCACATCCGACCAGCGATAACTCCAGTAGTCGACGAAGGCCCTGCTGTGCAGCAGTCTTTCGATCAGGCGGTCCCGTTTGTCGGCACGGTCATCAGCCAGAAACGCGCGCACATCGTCTGCCGTCGGCAGCACTCCGGTGGTATCCAGAAAAGCGCGGCGAACAAACACGGCGTCATCCGACCGGCCGGATGGTTCCAGGTTCAGCAGTTTCAGGTGGTCGAGCACGATGTCATCGATGACGTTCCGTCGCGGAGCACGAACGAACGTTTCCGGTGCCACCGTCTGGTCGAAGGGAACGGTCATGCGGGCAATGACGATCTGACTGCCGAAACTCACCGTGACCGCTCCTTCGCCAGGCCCGGTGACCGTGATCAGGCCATCGGCATTCACACGCGCCACCGCATCGGCAGACGACGTGAAACGAGCCCAGTGTGTCACGTCTTCAACGGTGCCGTCTGAATAGCGGGCCAGAACGATGAGCGGCTGAACGGAATCCTGTTCCAGAACCAGCCGATCCGGCATGACGGTCAGTTCTTCCAGACGGGGATCGGCCTCGGACGGTCCCGGGGCTCCCGCTGCGATCCATTCCGACAGAACCTGGTAATGCAGTGAATCGACCGTCATTCGCCGGCCGCCACGGTGCGGCACGGCAGTGGTCGGTTTGGTCAGCACCAGACTCATCGCCGGTTCCGCCCGATCGATGCGCCGCCCCAGATGCTGCATCGTGATGTTGAAGTGGTCCCGTTCCGGATCATAGGCTCTCAGAGACAGACGGAACCCGCCTTTTCCGGCCAGAGCCCCGTGACAGGCCCCGCTGTTGCAGCCGAGACGTGTGAGCACCGGTTCGACATGGTTGCGAAAAGTCCACTCGCGGCCGGATGTTCCCCGCACAACCGTGACCTGCGTGCGGGCGATCGGCTGGCCGTCCAGCAGAGCTTCCAGTCCGGTTGTGCCGCTGCCGACCGCAACGATGCGGCCATCCTGGATGCGGGCCACGGATGCATCTTCCACACGCCACGAGACGTTCGCCCGAGGCCCGCGGGCGATGGAGTCTTCCACACGTTCCAGCAGAAGACGGCAGGCGGCATCGGCTCCGAACAGTGTGATCCGCTCGGGAAGAATGCGAGGCGAATCGGCTCGGCTCTCGGGCAGCCGAACGACTGCCAGCGTCATCAGCACAGAGACAACAGAAAGGAGGGCTTTCATGGCAGGGCGAAAAGGCTTCAGGAACCCGGTGCCGGCCGGCTGCACTGCACGCTGCCCTGCACCGTGAAAGAATGCGGGATCCCGGAATTCCAGGCAGAGCGAATCATCCGAGCGGGTGCAGTGTAGCGTGCATCCGGACACGAAGCGACTGTCTGCCCCTCTGTGAAGCGGGTTTGCTCCGGGATCTCTTTTACCCGATAACACACTCACCATGTGGTCGTCGCGTCTGTTCTGGAAACTGTTCCTCTCGTTTTCCGCGGTCAGCCTTCTGACAATCGCTCTGCTTCTGGGGATCCTGTCCGCGCGGCAGCAGCGGAACGCCGTGGCCCGGCAGCGACAGCGGCTGGCGGAAGCGGCCGAGCGTCTGGAAGCCGAACTGACCGACGAACTGGCCGACGGAAACCGGCAGGCGCTGCAGCAGCATGTTGTCCGCTGCAGTCGGCTTCTGGGTCTGCGGATCACGGTTGTGAACACAGACGGGACCGTTCTTGCCGAATCGACATGCCGCAGTCTGCGCGAAGTGGCTGAACTGGAAAATCATCGGGACCGCATCGAATTCGTTCAGGCGGCATCCCGCGGACAGGGAGCTTCGGAACGATTCAGCGCCACACTGGGATCGCGGCTCCTGTACACAGCGGTTCGCGTGGATCGCAGCGACGGGCCGGTGGGCTTCATACGTACGTCCGCATCGATGGACCGGATGCGGCTTCCAGGAGATTCGGTCCGCGGCATCGCGGTTCCTGCCGTCACAGGGGCCATTCTGGTTTCGGCGATGGTTTCGTGGTTTCTGGCCGCTCGAATGGTGACACCGCTGCGGCGGCTGACAGAAGCCGCAGAAAAAATGGCCCGCGGCCGGTATGAACCGCCGTCTCTTCTGCCGGCTCCGCCGGAACTTCAGGATCTGACCGAATCCTTCGATCGAATGATTCGCCATCTGCAGCGACGGGAATCGGCCCTGCGCGACAGCACCGAACGACTGTCGACCGTTCTGGAAGGCATGGCCGAAGGTGTGATCGCTCTGGATGATCGCGACCGCATCCTTCTGGCCAACACGGCGGCCGGGCGGCTTCTGAACTTTTCTCCGGCATCGGTTCAGGGACGGCCCCTGGTGGAAGTTGTCCGCAGTCGGTCCGTGCACGATGCCATTGCCCAGGGATCCGGCCAGGAAGGCCACTCGACGGAAACGGCCGAAATCGAATTCGGTGAAGAAGACGAACAGGTCCGAAGGATCTCTCTGCAGCGAATCACGCTGTCTTCCGAAACAGAGACACGCTGCATTCTTGTCCTGCACGACGTGACCGAACTGCGGCGTCTGGAATCCGTACGGCGAGAATTCGTGGCCAACGTGTCCCATGAACTGCGCACGCCGCTGAGCAGCATTCAGGCGTATACGGAAACGCTTCTTTCCGGAGCTCTCGACGATGACGCGAACCGGCGCCGGTTTCTCGAACGCATCGACGAACAGGCGCAGCGCCTTCAGGAACTCATCCAGGACCTGCTGAGCATCGCGCGGATCGAATCCGGGCGTCAGGAATATCACCTGCGGGACATTCGTCTGCACGATCTGGCCGGCGCCTGCGTGCGGGACCGGCAGCAGCTCGCCGACCGCTGCGGGGTACGTCTGCAGATGGAGGACGGCGGCGACGACGTGTGTGTGAAGGCGGATGATTCGGGCCTGAGACAGATCCTGGACAATCTCATCAGCAACGCCATTCAGTACACTCCGGAAGGCGGCCGTGTGACGGTGGGATGCAGACAGCGGCCGACGGCCGCTGATCGGGAGGCCGAAGCGGAGCTGTGGGTTGCGGACACCGGCATCGGGATTCCTCCGGAAGATCTGCCGCGCGTATTCGAACGGTTTTATCGCGTGGAACGATCCCGGTCGCGTCATCCCGGAGGCACGGGGCTGGGACTGGCCATCGTCCGGCATCTCGTGCAGGCATTCGGCGGGACGGTCGAAGTCACCAGCAAACCCGGCCAAGGAACCAGGTTTCTGGTACGGCTTCCGGCCGTGTGAATTCCGTGGCAGGTCCGCAGTGTTCGCCTCACCGGAAGATTCCGTGCGGCCGTTTACTGAAACGGCCGGTCGTCGAATTCTGCTTCGGTGACCGGAAGAGGCGTTGAATTCAGGTAGCCGCGTTTTCAAAATGACTGCCCCGGCCACCGGGCCGGAGCCATCGCAGGTGGCGGCCGGCCTGCTCCGTGTTTTCGGTCGGCCCATCTTTTGTCGGCACGCTGCCGGCGAATCTCCGGACTGACTGATGAAATGTTTCTGCGTGTCGGTGTGTCTTTTTCTGGCTTCGGCCGCGGTCATGGCCGAAGAAGCCGCGCGGACAGCCGTCGTGGAACGCCTGCGGGCCGACATCGAGTTTTTCGCCGCCGATGAACAGCAGGGACGCGGCGTCGCCACCGAAGGCATCGAACGGTCGGCCGAGCGAATCATTGAGGAATACGAACGAACGGGGCTGAAACCCGGCCTTCCGGACGGTTCCTGGAGACAGACGTTTCCGGTCCGCACCGGCTCCCTGACTGCGGCGGAAGGTTCTTCTGTTCGTCTGAAATCACCAGACGGCCGGTATCTGGATTTTCCGATCGGTGTCGACTGCCAGCCGCTGCTGCGGGGCAAAGCCGGAGCGGTCACCGCGCCTCTGGTATTCGTCGGCTACGGAATCAGTGCTCCGGAATTCGATTACAGCGAGTATCAAAAGGTCGATGTCACGGGGAAGGTTGTGATCGTCATCCGCCGTGTTCCGGGTCGTGGCGATCCGGAGGCGCCTTTTTCCGGCGAGAAAACCAGTGCCCATGCGTACATCGATACGAAACTGAGAGAAGCGCACCGTCATGGAGCCGCCGCGGTTCTGTTCGTCAATGACCCGGCGTCGGAACCGGACGCTGAGACGGAACAGCTCCCCGGGATCGATGGTTTCGGAACGCGTTCAGCTTTCATGCCTTTCGTGCATGTGAAGCAGCAGGCGATCGATCGCCTGCTGTCGCAGCAGCCGGTTCGCACGCCCGACGGGCAGTCCCTTCGTACGCTGTCATCCGTTGCGGGCTGGATCGATGAGCACATGGAGCCGCTGTCGCAGGAACTGACCGGGTGGGAAGCCGAGGTTCGTGTGAAGTTCACGGGACGCTCTGTGAACGCTTCCAATCTGGTCGGCGTTGTGGAAGGCCAGGGTCCGCTGTCGCATGAAACGATCATCGTGGGGGCTCATTACGACCACATTGGCTACGGCCATTTCGGATCCCGGGCCCGCGGGCGGCGGGGAGAAGTTCATAACGGAGCGGACGACAATGCAAGCGGAACAGCCGCCCTCCTGGAACTCGCCCGCCGTATGGTGGCCGGTCCGGCTCCTCATCGTCGCATCGTTTTCATCTGCTTCTCCGCGGAAGAACGGGGACTGCTGGGCAGTCGGTACTATGTCCGCCATCCGGTCTTTCCCCTGGAAGACACTGTGTTCATGTTCAACCTGGACATGGTTGGCAGCGTTCGGCGCCATCGGATCGAAGTGAATGGAGTCGGCACCGGTGCGGAGTTCCTGCCGCTGGTCCGGCAGGCCGATGAAGAATCCGTGCTGGATGTCCGAATTGTCGCCAATCCCTTCGGGGGCAGTGATCATCTGCCGTTCTACCGCAGCCAGATTCCCGTTCTGTTCTGTTTCAGCGGCATCACGGATCGATATCACACTCCCGATGATGATGCCGAGCTGATCAACGTGGAGGGCGTGGCCGACGTGGTCGATCTGGCAGAACACCTGCTGCTGGCTGTCGACGGTCTGCCGCAACGTCCGAGCTACCGGCGGTCTCCGCGCGGTCGGGTACAGATGGCCGTGCTGGGCGTGCAGCCGGACCTGTCTGCGGACGGGGATGAAGTCGGTGTTCGGGTCCTGGGGATCCGTCCGGGTTCACCGGCTGCCGATTCTCTGCTGCAGACGGGCGATGTCATCGTGTCCATCGGAGCTCGTTCCATCGCCGATTACGCCGATCTGAGTGATTTTCTGCTGGAAGCATCCGGCGGTGACACGGTGATGCTGACGGTGAACCGGGATGGCCGGAAGATCCGGTTTTCCGTGACTCTGGGACAGACCGGCCGCTGACAGACGCATCGTATTTTGTGAAACATTCCACAGACGGTTTGCTGCAGGTCTGCCAGCATGGCCCCGCGTGTGCTATCATCCCGGGAGTCTGTCTGGTCCCGCGGTCGCAACGGCCGAACCGGAAACGCCCGGTCGACGCGGACTCCTTCCGTTGAAAAGCTCTTCTTCATGAGAACGCGCTGTCATCACACCGCTCTGACGGCTCTGATGCTTCTGTTCCTGGCCGTCTGCCCTGGCTGTTCGGACACGAATGCGACAGGCGAGTCCGGATCGAACACCGGTTCTTCCGGATCAGCATCCACCGGCGATTATGAAATTCTGGAGTTCTGGGCCACGTGGTGCGGTCCCTGTAAGATGATGGAACCGATCGTTCAGAAGTATGAAGAGGAAACCGGCATTTCGATTCGTCGCGTGAATGTGGATGAAGAATCGGAACTCACAGAACGCCTCGGCATCCACAGCATCCCGTCCATCGTGGTGCTGAAGGACAATGAGCCCGTGGAAACATTCACGGGCGTTCTGTCGCCTGAACAGCTCAGAGAACGCCTGGCCCCCTATGTCACGCCGTGACCGCCGTTCCCGCCACACGGCGATGGACAGGACATGTGCTTTGGCGCCTCACGCGTCTGAAGCGGTCTTCCGGTTTTTTTTCTGTCGCGTGTGATCGTTTCGACCGTCGAGTCCGGTCGTGTGCCTGCCGCCTGGAAGACTGTCTCGACACAGTTCGGGTTTTCATCGCTTCACAGCGGACGGGAAGACAGGAACTGTACGACATGTATTCAGGCAGACTGGCCGGTCGCGGAATCGTCGTGGCCCGCGGGATCGGTGTCCTGCAGTTTTCTTCCCAGATAGATGGCACCTTCGTGGCGGATGAGTTCTTCAAAACCCAAAGCCCGGTAGAAGCCGTAGGCGCGTTCATTCCGTTCGCTCATCCCCAGGTGGACACCCGGTGAGCCCATGGCATGCAGCCGCTTCAGCAGCTCCTCGATCATCCGGCGGCCCAGACCCCGACCGCGGGCACGTTCCAGAAAATCGATGTGCAGGTGAGACGGATACTGGTCATAGGGTTCCGGACAGAAATAGTCCGGTTCGTGATACAGGTGGTGGGTTTCCTGAACGGGGGTCCACGTCGCCGGGTCTCCGGACGGATCCGGGAACTGCCGGACCAGTTCAGGACGCCATTCGCGCTCATAGCGATCGAAGAACGTCCGCGAATCCAGAGCGGCCAGGGCATACCCGCACACGCCCTGGTCGTCTTCGGCCACCAGAGCCAGCTCCGGGCAGAACTCCAGGTAGGGCCCCACATAGATGCGGGCCAGGGCATCCGGGTCTTCCTGGAACAGTGGTTCACCGTCGCCGCCGTGGTCGCCGGTTTTCAGACACACGTAGTAGGCCGCGTCCCGGTCTTCGGGCCTGTAGTCTCGAAAATGCAGTCCCATAATGGTCTTCCTGAAGAATCGGTGCGGGGAAGATGGAGATCTGCAGAATCCACCAGTTGCCTGCCGACCGGTTTCCGTATCCGAACCGGCGGCTTTGTTCTGTTTCGCACGCACCGGTTCACGGAGTCATCCTGAGCAGTCCGATCATTCCGACGGCTGCTCAGCCGCCGGACGAAACCGGCCATCCGGTGTCATCATAATCAGTCGCTGCAGATCGGCGACCATGCCGCCGCGGCAGGTGAACGGAAGATGATGCTCCAGAGCAAACCCTTCCGTCGGATCCTCCCCGGCCCGCAGACGGGTCAGCACATCACGAATGAGATCCATCTCTTCTCTCAGTTCCCACACCCGGCGACTCCACGCATAGAACAGCTCCCGGTCGTGCAGTTCCGTGAGAGTTTCGAAGAGGCATTCGATTCGCCTGTGCCAGTCGAGAAAACGTTTCCAGCCGTCCTTCCAGGTGTCCGGAGGCGTCTGAAGGAGCTGTCGAACCAGCTCCTTCAGTTCCACAGCTTCCTCGCCTTCGGTCGCCGGCAGATAATAACAGTCGGCCAGAAGCTGCAGGTCGTCCACCGACAGTTCCCGTCGGACCGAACCGTAGTGTGTATGCCATTCGCGGATCGCCTCCACAAAGGCGGCTCGGGGTTCGTAGTCATCGGGGCTGTTCAGACACCGGGCCATGGTGCGGAACGGCACGTAGTTCAGTTCGAATTCGTTGTTGGCATTGGCCATGATGCCCGCCACGCTGCGAATCGTGTCGGCCGGTCGGCCGCTGTACGGTCCGCAGTAGACGCGGCGCAGGTCGTAATCGTTTGCGTGCAGGTTGTCCCAGATGACCGGAGCCCGGCCGATCCGTTTCGTCAGGGCCCGGATCGATTCCGCATCGATTCGGTGGGACACGATTTCCGGACCGGTCCACAGGCAGTCGATTCCCTGGGGAAGAAAGCGGCCGATGTCGTCCAGGTATCCGGCTCCCCCCAGGTTCCAGCGATCCATGCGATCGCAGTAAGGGGTCGGACAGAAAAGCATCCGGCTGTCGGGAATCTTTTCCCGCAGCCATTCGAACACAGTCTGCGTGACCGCGCACTGAGCCTGGGCCAGAGAATCGAAGGCTGTCTCGTCGGCTTCCGACAGCCGTCCGGGAAGATCGTCGAACAGCAGAGCGAAATGCCGGGCACCGACATCCATGAGCTGTTTCAGGCGGTTCAGAATGGCCTGAGATTCTTCGGGGCGCGAGAATTCGATGTCCAGTCCGGGACTGAGTCCATAGATGAATCGCAGTCCGTGGTGTTCACAGAGACGTATGAGTTCCTCCAGTCTCGCCAGTTCCTGGTCATCGTACGGCTGCCGCCAGATGGCCCGATGTTTCAGATCGTCCTTGGGGCAGTAGAAGTACGTATTCAGTCCCCAGGAAGCCATCCGGGGCAGCAGGATTCGGCGCTGCTCCTGAGACCACGGGCGGCCGTAAAACCCTTCGATGACGCCGGCGAAAAAATCTTCTGTGACAGCCACTTATCTGCCGCTTTCCTGTTCGATCACGGTGCGAATGATGCGGGCCGCCCGTTCCACATCGCCGGAATCCGCCAGCAGCACATTCTGCGGAATCCACACGGCATCCCGACAGACCTGTTCGCAGACCGGACAGTCGGTCGTCCGGTAATCGACACCTCGTGCGGCCAGAGGAGAACGGATGCCGTGGGGCGGTCCCTGGTGGGCACGCTGAAACACGACGTTGCGGTACAGCGGCCGATACCAGCCGGCCAGAACCGGAACACCGGCCTGATTCAGTCGTTCCACGATGCGATCCCGCACCGGTTCTCGTTCCGGCCCCAGACGAAAAATATAAATGTGCCAGCTGCGTCGGGTCATTCGCGGAGCAGGCGGAGGAAGAATCAGGTCCAGCCCGGAAAGGATGTGGCTGATTCGAGCGGCATTGGCGTCCCGTACGGCGATCTGGTCGCTCAGTCTGGCCAGCTGGCAGCTCAGGATGGCCGCCTGAAATTCTGTCATTCTCAGATTGCTGCCCAGGTAGTCGTGGTCGTACCACTGCGAACGTTTCGCTCGTCCGCAGTGCGTAAAACTGCGGCACAGATCCGCCAGTTCTTCGCTGTCGGTGACGAGAATGCCGCCTTCACCCGCCGTGATGTTCTTGGTTTCCTGAAAGCTGAACGTTCCGGCCCGGCTGAGCGTGCCGGCGCCGCGGCCGTCCAGCTGGCTGCCCCAGGCGTGCGCTGCATCTTCCAGCAGAACCAGATCATGTGCTTCGGCAATCTTCTGCAGGCGGTCCATGTCAGCGATGAGACCGGCCACGTGGACGGGGATCACGGCCTTCGTCCGGTCCGTGATTTTGCGTTCCACGTCGTCCGGGTCGATGCACAGGGAGTCCGGGCAGATATCCGCGAACACCGGGACGGCTCCCACGGTCACCACCGCACTGGCGGTGGCGATGAAGCTGTAGCAGGGGACGATGACTTCATCGCCTTCGACAACACCCAGAGCCCGCAGAGCCATTTCCAGAGCCGTCGTGCCGTTGGTGCAGGTGACCGCGTAGCGGGATCCCTGGAACGCGGCATATTCGGCTTCGAATCGGCGGACGCGTTCTCCGAACCACCATTTTCCCGACCGGAGAACGTCCAGCAGAGCCGTTTCTTCGGTCTGATCGAAAACGGGCCAGGCAGGCCACCGGATGTCACAGGCAGTCAGCGAATCAGTCATGCGGAGCTGGTGAAAAAAGGGGGAGATTGCGCTGCGACCGGTCACCGCCCGCAGCGTTCCGGAAAATCGGCTGCCCGACCGACGGCAATCTCAGCGTCCACCGTCCGCCGCAGTTCCGAAAGAGGCGGCAGTGTAGACAGTGCCTGTCGGGGAATGAATTCCAGAGGCCGCTTTTGCTGTCGGATGGATCCGGAATTCTTCAGTCATCCTTCTGTCCAGGGACCGCATCCGGGAAAATCCGCCGTGGGCCGCGTCCTGTTCGATGCAATGCAGACATGTCGGATTTCGAACAATCCGGAACGGCCGCTGCTGTTCTTTTGGACATTCGAAACCGGGCGGCCAGTGGTTTCCCGAAGGGCTGCTGCTTACCATCCTGTGATCTGACAGGTTGGCGCTGCGGGGCTGAGTCTTCTTTCCGAAGGAATTCACTTCGCTGCGTGGAACCGGTTTCGGAATCCGAACTGCCTGAGTTCTGAAGAACAGGCTGTCGGGCCGTGTTTTCAGATTTCAGAAAGGATGAGATGGTGTTCTGCTGGCATCTGCTGTCTGTGACGTATCGGCCGTGGATCCGAAGCGTGGTCGGCATGTGGGCGGTTCTGTGCTGTCTGCCGATCATGGCTTCGAATGCGGTGGCCGCCGATCCGGGCGGATCGGTCGTGATCACGGCTCCTCCGGAAGGCCGGATGACGCCGATTTTCAACGAGCGGGATCTGAGCGGCTGGGACGGCGATCCGCGGCTGTGGAGCGTTCGCGACGGCGTGATTCACGGGGAAACCACAGAAGAACTTCGCGCCCGGGGCAACACGTTTCTCATCTGGCAGGGAGGAGAAACGAACGATTTCGAACTGCGGCTGTCGTTTCGCTGCAGCGACACGAACAATTCGGGGATTCAGTACCGATCCGTTCGCATCCCCGCGGAACAGGCCCGCAACAACTGGGTGGTGCGCGGTTATCAACACGAAATCCGCAATGAACGGGATCTGCCGAATGTGGCCGGCTTCGTTTATGACGAAGGCGGTCTGACGGGAAACCGGAAACGCATCATTCTGGTCGGTCAGAAAGGGTGCTGGGTGGATGATCACCTGGAAACAGACGGGACGGTCCTGATCACAGCGGACGAGTTTCGTCGGCTGTTTCGACTGAACGACTGGAACGACGTGGTCATTCGTGCGGAAGGCACCCACATCCGCCATTATCTCAACAATCGTCTCATTGTGGACTTCACCGATTCACCGGATCGGGCGCTGCGCAGCGGTGTGCTGGCTCTTCAGCTTCACGCCGGACGTCCCATGTTCGCGGAGTTCCGGAACATCCGCATCCGGCATCTCAACTGACGCCGGGCCGATTTTTTTCCGGAGGCAGACAGTGCGGGCAGGGACGGCTCCCATCGGCGTTGTTCTCTTTCAGTCAGGACATTGGTTTTCATGTTTCCCTTTCTGGCCGCGCTGCCGCTTCTGGTGACTGCCGTCCTGATCGTGCTGCTGCGTGTTCCGGCCAGTCGGGCCATGCCGCTGGCCCTGCTGACGGTGGCCCTGGTCGCCTGGCAGGCCTGGCAGCTCCATCCGGTTCAGATCGCGGCTTTCGGGCTGCAGGGCGTCGGCATTGCCTGCGAGCTGCTGCTGATCATATTCGGAGCGATTCTGCTGCTGAACTGTCTGCAGCAGAGTGGAGCAGTGGAAACGATTCGATCCGGTTTCACTCGCATCACAGAAGACCAGCGGGTGCAGGCGATCATTGTGGCCTGGCTGTTCGGATCGTTCATCGAGGGGTCTGCCGGTTTCGGAACGCCCGCTGCTGTGGCTGTCCCGCTGCTGATCACACTGCGATTTCCGCCTCTGGCCGCCGTACTGTGCGGCATGACCATTCAGAGCACACCGGTGTCATTCGGAGCTCTGGGGACACCCATTCTTCTGGGAGTTGCGAGCGGTCTGGGTCTTCAGGACGGTCTGGTGCCGGAATCGTCCGTGGCAGCAGCCGCGGCGCGGGCGGGGCTGTCGACCACGGCTCCCGAACTGCTGGCCGACATCGGTTTTCGGGTGGCCGTGATTCACGGTGCGGTCGGAACGTTCATTCCGCTGATTCTGGTCTGTCTGCTGACACGATTTTTCGGGGAGCGGCGATCCATTCGTGATGGACTGGCGGCTTGGCGTTTTGCTCTGCTGGCCGGATTGGCCATGACGATCCCCTATGTGGCGGCCGCGCGTTTCCTGGGCCCCGAATTTCCGTCTCTGCTGGGCAGCATGGCGGGGCTGGCGATCGTCGTCACGGCTGCACGAAAAGGCATCTGCATTCCGGCGGGCCGGCCCTGGACATTTCCGGTCCAGGACGGGTGTGGACAGCAGGCCGGTCAGGAATCGGGTTCCGCGGCTGCTGAAGAATCCGGCGGCGCATCGGAAGATCTGCAGGAATCACCGGCGGAGCACCGCGATTCACCACCGAAGAACCGTCCGGGACTGTTTCTGGCCTGTGTGCCCTACGTGCTTCTGGCGGGCGTGCTGCTGCTGTCCCGGCTGCCTGCGCTTCCGATCGCTGCGTGGCTGCGTCATGAGTCGGTCACCATTCATCTGGCCGGGCTCTTTGGCACATCCGTCAGTATCCGTCACGCGCTGCTGGCCTCCCCGGCGGCCGCGTTTCTCGCTGTCTGCGGGATGACGGCTGTGCTGCACCGCATGCAGGCGGGGCAGCTTCAGCGGGCGGTCCGGGAGGCAGCGGCCACCACACTTCAGGCATCGACGGCTCTCATTTTCGCTGTGCCCATGGTGCGCATCTTCACCGGTTCGGCCGACGGGGCAGCGGGGCTGGACACGATGCCTGTCGTGCTGGCGAAGGCACTTTCCGAAGCGATCGGATCGGCCTGGCCGGCTGTCGCACCGGCTGTGGGAGGACTGGGAGCTTTCATTGCCGGCAGCAACACGCTGAGCAACATGATGCTGGCCCCGCTTCAGTTCGAAGTGGGACAGCAGATCGGTACGGATCCGTTCTGGGTGGTGGCGCTTCAGGCGGTCGGCGGAGCGGCAGGAAACACGATCTGTGTTCACAACGTGGTGGCCGCTCTGGCCGTGGTCGGCCTGGTCGGTCAGGAAGGACTGGTCATTCGGCGCACAGTGCTCGTATTTCTGTATTATGCGGGGGCTGCCGGTCTTCTCGGTCTGTTTCTCTGCCGTGTGGCTGCATGAACATCAGTGTTGATCCTGTCTGGTCCTGGCCTGCTGTCGTCCTGTGCTGTGCGGGGCTGGTCAGTGTGCTGCTGGCCGGATATCGCGGACAGATTCGTCATCTGCCGCAGCGGCGGCGGCGTCTGCTGACCGGTCTGCGTCTGGCCGTGACGGCTCTTCTCATGCTGCTCATGCTGCGTCCGTCTGTCCGGCTGACACATGAAGACCGCAGCGATTCGGTCATCTATGTTCTTTCCGATGTCAGCCGCAGCATGCGGACCAGAGACGCCGTGAGCGGACTGTCGCGTTTCGAACACCAGCAGAAGGTGCTCAGCCAGGCGCAGCGTTCTCTGGAGCGGCTGCGGGATGCCGTCGACATTCGTTACCGAGTGTATTCCGACACCCTTCAGGTGCCATCGGATGAACCGCCGCAGCCGGATGGTGCCGTCACATCGATTGCGAATGCGCTGGAGGGAGTGCTGGATGACATCGGCGGTGCCGGTCAGGCGGTCGTCATACTGCTGGGCGACGGCCGCCAGGCGGCTGTGGGCCGTGATGCCCGGGACCCGGTGCCTCTGGCCCGCCGTCTGGGACGGGACAACGTTCCTGTCTACACAACGGTTTTCGGCAGCAGCAGCGTTGCATCAGCGGGCGTGGATGCCGCCGTGACAGAACTGGATGTTCCGCCGGATGTGTTTGTCCGCAATGAAGTTCCTTTGTCGGTGCGCCTGAAGGCCGTGGGGGCCGCGGGTCGGCAGCTTCGGGTGCGCGTGTTTCTGGAAGCTCCGCGAGAACGGCAGGATGCCTCCGGAACCATGCAGCCGGTTCCTCCGGATTCCCGCAATCGGTCGCAGGTGGACATCACGGCCGACAGCGACAACTTCGATCAGCTGGTGGATCTGAGTTTCGTGCCGCCGCGACCGGGCGACTGGAAGGTGGCCGTTCACGTCGATGTTCTGGAAGACGAAGCGCGGCCGACCAACAATCGTGTGGAAACCATCATTCGCGTGCGCCAGGGCGGAATTCGTGTCGTCTATTTCGATCGGCTCCGTCCGGAAGTGAAATTCCTTCGCAGCATCACGGTCAGCGATCGGGTGCAGCTCGATTTTCAGCCTCTGTTCACAGGACGCTTCCAGGACCGCAATCGTTTTGACGAATCGTGGTTCACACCCGGACAGGTCGACGCCTATCTGATTGGAGATGTTCCAGCCGAGGTGTTCGGGGCGGATCGTCTGAAGAAGATCGAACAGTGCTGCCGTTTTGGCGCCGGACTGATGATGATCGGCGGCAGCAGCAATTACGGGGCCGGAGGGTATCAGAAGCACAGCATTTCCAGGCTGCTTCCCGTTGACGTGGAAGCGACCGTGGAACAGCTGACCGGTGAGGTCCGCATGCTGCCAACGGCTCAGGGACTGCGGCATTCTGTCATGCAGATCGCTCCTCCTGAAGTCAACCGGCAGCGCTGGGAAGAACTGCCGCCACTGGGAGGAGCCACCAGACTGCAGCTGCGCAAAGAAGCGTCCCTGGCTCAGGTTCTGGCGGAAACCCCGGAAGGGACACCGCTTCTTGTGGCTCAGGACACCGGTCGTTCACGCGTGATGGCCTTTGCCGGCGACACCACCTGGCACTGGGCGGTTCAGGCCGCCAACGGGCGTGAGATCGCCGGACGGTTCTGGCGGCAGGTGATCCTGTGGATCACTCGCAAGGACCAGGACACCGACGGCCCTGTCTGGCTGGAAGCGTCGCCGCGGGATACCACTTCGGGACGTCCGGTGGAGCTGCGATTCGGAGCCCGCGACGACAGCGGACAGCCGGTGACTGATGCGGACTTTCGGCTGACCATCACGGGGCCCGACGGCACGGCCCGGACGGTGGAAGGCAGTCGCGACGGAGACCATTTCACGGCCGAGTTCACCGATACTCAGCTGGCCGGCGACTACTGGGTCCGCATGGAAGCGGCGTTTCAGGGGCAGCGGCACCAGACGATGACGCGGTTTCTGGTCAATGCCCGCGATCCGGAACTGGACAATCCGTCGGCCGATCCGGAAATGATGAAGAATCTCGCCTGGCACAGCGGCGGGGACAGTCTGACTCCGGAGCAGCTTCTGGAACGTCTTGAGAACTGGGCGGTCGGAGGCATGCCGGGGCTTCAGATGGAACGATCGACGCGCGTGAACCTGTGGGATAACTGGTATATCCTTCTGCTGTTCAGCGGACTGCTGACAGCCGAATGGGCACTGCGGAAGAAAAGCGGACTTGTCTGAATGCAGATTTTCACCGGTGATCAGATTGCGGCAGAACTGACAGCACTGGGAATCACGGATGTGATCTGGATTCCCGACACGGACATGGGCCGCTGGGAATCGGCTCTGGAATCCGAGAAGGGTCTGTCGCTGCTGCGGGTGTGTCGTGAGGGGGAGGCCTGGCCGCTGGCCGCCGGACTCATGCTGGGCGGCCGCCGGCCACTGGTCATGATGCAGACGACCGGGCTGTACGAATCCGGCGATGCCCTGCGGAACGTGGTTTACGATCTGAACATGCCTGTCGCAGCGCTGATTGGAGCCCGCAACTGGCTCACCCCGCATTCGACCGACACGGCCCGCCGGTTCGCCGAACCGATTCTCGACGCATGGCAGCTCGACTGGCGGCTCATTGCTTGTCCGGATGACCGGCCGTTGCTGCGAAGTCATCTGACGCAGTGTCGGAACGAACATCGGGCCGGTTTCATTCTTCTGGCGGAGTGATTCTGATGGCAGTGTGTGATTCAGCCGCGGCGATTCCTCTGCGAGATGTTCTCCAGGTTCTGGCGGACCTGCGGGGTGAAACGGATGTGGTCGTCACCAACCAGGGGTCGTCCCGCGTGTGGCCTTTGCTGACCCGTCATCCGCTGGACCTGCATTTCAATCCGTCCACCATGGGCGGCTGCGTCCCCCTGGCTCTGGGGATCGTCCTGAGCCAGCCTCAGCGGCAGGTTCTGGCTCTGTCCGGAGACGGTTCGCTTCTGATGAATCTGGGGTGTCTTGTCTCAGTGGTCGCTGCCGGTGCCCGGGGCCTGACCGTGATTCTGCTCGACAACAACTGCTATGACATCACGGGCGGCCAGAATACGGCGGCCAGTTCTTTGAACGTCGATTTCGCGGAACTGGCCCGGGCGGCCGGATTTCCGGCTGTCGCCGCCCTGGACGGCCGGACATCATGGCAAGAAGAACTGACCGGCCTGATGCAGCAGCCCGGTCCGCGGTTTGGATGGATCCGGGTGGAACCGGCCCTTCGGGAAGATCTGCAGACGCGTCAGGAACCGATGGCGGATCAGCTTCAACGGCTGCGGACACATCTGAACGGACGGCCGCCAGGGCCGGCTGAACCGGAAATCGGCGGGAGCCGGAAACCGTGAAAGAACGGCCGGCCGTTCCCGGCAAAACAGATACAGCGGAACGGACAGGGGGACCACTGATGAAGCGCATCGTCACGGCCGTCACGGCTGCTTTGCTGATCAGTACGGTACGAGGTTCGTTCGCCGATGCCGGCACGCCGGACATCGTGATCGATTCTCCGATGGTCCTGCCGGCATGGGCGCTGCTTCAGCGGGCGGTTCTGAAAGCGCACGGAGATGCCATTGAGGAGTTCTATGAACGGTATTTCGATTCCCGCGGGTTTCTGAAGTGTGTGGAACGCTGGGGAGGCGATGACGGTCCGGACGACGCCATCGAATGCTGCGCCGACTGGACACTTCTGTATGCTCTGGGAGCCGACGAACGCATACTGCAGCGGTATCTGACGGCCTGGTCCGGACACCTGCAGCAGTACACTCAGGCACGCACCGTTCAGGTGCCGCTGGCCCGGGAAGGAATGTACTTCCGGGAGTTTCCCGTGCAGTTCGACTGGGTGCATCTGGGCGAAGGACTCACCGCCTTCAACATGCAGGGACTGTGCACACCGCATGATGCCGACTACCGACGTCGGGCTCTTCAGTTTGCCGACCTGTACCTTCCCGACGGCACACCGGAACCCAATTACGATCCGGAACACCGCATCATCCGCAGCCTGTTCAACGGCAGCCGCGGGCCGCTGCTGAGAAAAGCCACGGCACTGGACTGGGCCGGTGACCCCATCGACGTGGCCGGTCGTTTTCGACTGCACCACGGCGAACAGAGCTACGAACAGATGCTGGAACATTTCGTCGACTACACAGACATCGTCGGCGATCATCCGCAGAACCTGCGGGCCACGTCACTGGCCTTCCATGCGTACGCTCTTTCAGGAGACCGCCGGTACCGCGACTGGCTCCTGGAGTATGTCGATGCCTGGATGGAACGAACCAGGCAGAATCGGGGCATCATCCCCACCAACATCGGTCTGGACGGACGCATCGGAAGTGCGGCGGACGGGAAATGGTATGGAGGCGTGTACGGATGGGGATTCACCGTGCGGGTGCCCCAGACGGGGCGTCTGGCGAATCGCAACACGCATCATCTGGGGCTGGTGGGATTCGGCAACGCTCTGCTGCTGACGGGCGATTTTCGCTATGTGGACATCTGGCGCGACATGATCGGCATCATCAACAGTCAGGCCCGCCGCATCGACGGCCGCATGATGTATCCTTCGATGTACGGGGACCAGGGATGGTACGGATGGCAGCCCCGGCCGTATGCATCCGGCGCACTGAACATCTGGTACTGGTCGATGCGTTCGGACGACCGCCAGGCAGTGTCGGACAACCCCTGGGTCCGTTTTCTTGCCGGGGACAATCCGTCCTGGCCGACTCAGGTACTGCAGCAGGCTCTGGAAACCATCCGGCAGCGCGTGCAGCAGATGCGTGAGGATCCCACCACACCCGACACCCGGCTGGCCGACGACCCGCTTCAGTATCGGCCCACGTCGGTTGAAGGACTCGTTCAGCAGATCACCGGCGGGCTGTCTCCAGGCACTTCGTCCGGCCCTCTGCATGCGCGGCTGCGCTGGTTCGATCCGGTGGCCCGGCGTCCCGGTCTGCCGCCGGATACGGCCTGTCTGGTCACCGGCCTGACCGACGAAACCGTTTCTCTGACGGTGGTCAATACCGACCCGCTTCATGACCGGGAACTGGTCATGCAGATGGGAACGTACGGGGAACATGAGTGCCGGGAGATCACATACGGTGAAACGCGTCTGCCGATGTCAGCACGGATGGTGACCGTGCGGCTGAAACCGGGCTGTGGAGCGGATCTGACGATCCGTCAGAAGCGGTATTGCCATCAGCCGGTCCTGCGGTTTCCGTGGGACGGGACGGTTTCGCCGGCACACCCTGCGGCCACCGGCCCTGTGCCCGCTGCAGCGACCGATGGACGAGCCATCACCGAAGGCAGGCGGCGGGGCGGACAGTGAAACCGGAAAGGTTCGGGCGGCTGTTCGGCTGCCTCCCCGCCTCTCCCTCCTGTCGGGTTCTGAAGTCTGGGGTCGTGCAAAATTCCCGGAACCGATACGATCGGGGCTGTGTGAACGATTCTCTTCCTGCGATGTTCGGAGCTGCCTGTGTCTTCCGCTGCCGTCGATTCTGCAGAATCCGCTGCCGCTGCCCGTGCCCGCTGGGAAGCGGCCTGTCAGGCCACACCGACCCGCGCTGTGCCGTTTGAAACGATGTCGGGCGTTCCTGTGGACGGCGTTTATGGAGATCCGCCGTTTCCCGGTCAGTTTCCCTACACGCGGGGAATTCATCCGGCGATGTACCGATCGCGGCTGTGGACCATGCGGATGTTTGCCGGATTCGGGACGGCTCTGGATACAAATCGCCGGTTTCGGGAGCTTTTGAAGCACGGTGGAACCGGCCTGTCGACCGCGTTCGACATGCCGACACTGATGGGACGCGATTCCGACAGCCCGTGGTCGCTGGGTGAAGTGGGGCGGGCCGGAGTCGCCGTGGATACGCTGGCCGACGTGGAAGACCTGTTTCGCGACATCGATCTGTCGCGTGTGTCCACTTCCATGACAATCAACGGGCCGGCAGCCGTTCTGCTGGCCATGTACATTGTGGCTGCGGAGAAAACCGGCGTGGTTCCGGAACAGCTTTCCGGAACCATTCAGAACGATATCCTCAAGGAATACCAGGCTCAGAAGGAGTACATCTATCCGCCACGGCCGTCGATGCGCATCATCACCGACATGATTCGCTACACGACCGCGCACATGCCCCGCTGGCATCCCATTTCCATTTCGGGCTATCACATTCGGGAGGCCGGCAGCACGGCCGCTCAGGAACTGGCCTTCACACTGGCCAACGGTTTCGCGTATGTCGAAGCGGCCATCGCGGCCGGCGAAGATGTCAATGCGTTCGGCCGGAGGCTGAGTTTCTTTTTCAACAGCCATCTGGATTTTTTCGAAGAGATCGGAAAGCTGCGGGCTGCCCGGCGCATCTGGGCCCGGTGGATGAAAGATCATTACGGAGCGACGAACGAAAAGGCCTGGATGTGCCGTTTCCACACGCAGACAGCGGGTGTCTCTCTGACGGCTCAGCAGCCCGAAAACAATATCGCTCGAGTGGCCATCCAGGCGCTGGCCGCCGTGCTGGGCGGCACGCAGTCGCTGCACACGGACAGTTATGACGAAGCCATGGCCCTGCCCAGTGAAAAGGCCGTGCGTATCGCGCTGAGAACGCAGCAGATCGTGGCACATGAAACGGGCGTGACGAATGTGGCCGATCCTCTGGGGGGCGCTCCGTTCGTGGAATGGATGACGGATGAAATGGAACGACAGGCCGAAGCGGTCTTTGCCCATCTGCTGGAGCTGGGCGACGGATCGATTCTGGAAGGCGTGTTTCAGGGGATCGAAAACGGGTACTTCGTGGGGGAAATCGCCGACGCAGCCTACCGTTATGAACGGGAGGTCAATTCCGGAAGGCGGATCGTGGTGGGAGTGAACCGCTTTACAGAAGGCAATGACGAAACAGACGTCAACCTGCTGCGGATCGAAGAAGACACGGAACGGGATCAGCTGGAACGTCTGGCTCGGGTGAAGAGCGAACGCAATGACCGGGCCGTTCAGGAGGCTCTGGAGGGCGTCACCCGGACAGCCCGGGACCCGTCAGCCAATCTGATGCCCGCCATCCTGACTGCCGTGCGGGAATATGCGACCGTGGAAGAAATCGGCACTGCCATGGAACAGGTGTTCGGGCGTTACGTGGAAAGAGCGGTGGTGTGATGCAGGATCGAATCCGCATCATTCTCGCGAAACTCGGACTGGACGGCCACGACCGCGGCATCAAGGTGGTGGCCCGCATTCTGCGCGATGCCGGAATGGAAGTCATTTATCTGGGACTCCGCCAGACCACGGCCGGAATCGTGACGGCAGCCCTGGAAGAAGATGCCGATGCCGTGGGACTGTCCATGCACAATGCCGGTCATCTGACGCTGGCCCCTGCGATGGTGAAGGCTCTGCGTGAAGCCGACCTGAACATTCCGGTGATCATCGGCGGCATCATACCGGACGAAGATCGTGAACGCCTCACGGAGGCCGGGGTGGCGGCCGTGCTGGGGCCGGGTGCCTCGGCGGAAGAAGTTGTTCAGGCGGTGCGGCAGGCCGTGGCTCGTCAATCGGACGGCGGCGCATCGTGACTCAGCATGGACACGAAGCGGACACCGTGTTCGCCCGGGCTCTGGCAGGCGACCGCCGGGCTCTGGGGCGACTGCTGTCCCTGGTGGAACGCGGCGGACCGGCGGCGGAACGCATCACGGAGCTCGCTCATCCGCATTCCGGCCGGGCGCACATCGTGGGGATCACAGGAGCCCCCGGGGCCGGCAAGTCGACGCTGACCGGTCAGCTCATGCGGCTGCTGCCGGAACGTTCATTCAGGCCCGCCGTGCTGGCAGTCGATCCGTCGTCTCCGCTGACCGGAGGTGCCATTCTGGGCGACCGGATTCGCATGGACGATCTGGCAGGAGAATCCGCCTTCATCCGATCGATGGCCACACGCGGACATTCGGGCGGTCTGGCTCTGGCGGTTCCGGGGGCCCTGCGGGTGTTCGATGCTGTCGGTTATGATCCGGTGATCGTGGAAACGGTGGGCGTCGGTCAGGTGGAAGTCGACGTAGCCGGAGCCGCCGACACGACGGTGGTCGTGGTGACTCCCGGATGGGGAGACGCCGTTCAGGCGAATAAAGCCGGTCTTCTGGAAGTGGCCGACATTTTCGTCGTCAACAAGGCTGATCGCCCCGGAGCTGCCGATGCCCGCCGTGATCTGGAACTCATGCTGGATCTGAGTCATGTGACAGGTCAGGAAGATGCGGCCGGCTACCGGCCTCCCATTGTCATGGCGCAGGCTCTGGATGGAACCGGAGCAGACGCTCTGTGGGAGGCCGTTGCGGAACACCGCAGCCACCTGGAAGCAACCGGACAGATGGCGGATCGTCGCCGTCGTCGACTGCGTCTGGAAGTCATCAGCCGTCTCGATCAGATGGCTCAGGCCCAGGCGGCGGCCGTGCTGGCCGACGATGTGGGCCGACAGCTTCTTGGTGAGGTGGAACAGCGTCAGATGGCACCGACTACCGCTGCTGCCCGGCTTGCGGAACGGCTGCTGACCGATCGACGGTCAGGACGGGGCACCGGCTGATTCCCCGAAGCGGCACCGGACTGCGGACGGAATACTTCCTGAGGAATGACGCGATTGTCGCCACCGCGGTCAGACTTCTGCCGGCTTTTCGTCGAATGCGGCGGACGTGTCGATCTGGTAGGCATCATCGAAGACTTCGCGAAAATCGTAGACGTCGATGAAGTCTTCGATGCGGTCGTCATCTGTCTTCCGCATGCGGCCGGTTTCGATGAGTTCGAAGACGATGCGTCCGAAGTCTTCGGTTGAGGTGATTCCCCAGTGGTTCAGTACGGTGCGCGCCAGCAGACCGAAGTGCTGCAGGGCGATTTCTCTGGCTCCTTCGAGCAGTTCCGGGCCGGACACGTGGCCGGCCTGCATGCTGGTGCGGTCGCGGCCGAGTTGATCCTGAGCGTGCTGCAGGGCCGCGAAAACGAACTGGTACGCGTTCGGGTGGTAGCCGGATCGACGGCGCTGTCTGTGAAGAAGTGTCATGAATCTGACTCACCTGACGGCATCGGAACGAAACCGCACTGAGAAACCATGCTGTGTCAATGATAGAAAGGAGGGGAGGGGGACTGAAGGGCCTGTCACGCATTTTGTTCGGCGGACGGATTTCCCCGGCGTTTCCTGCCGCGATTTCCCTTTGAAACGACGGTGACGATTTCAGATTCTGCGGTCAGAATGCGGCGTCCGTCCTCATAGCCGACAATGAGCTGCCGCGACAGCAGTTCCTGGGACAGGACCCGGCCCTGTCCGTACCGGGTGACGACGGTCGTCCCCACGCCCGGCAGTTCCCGGCGGTGGGCGTCGTAGGTGTCGTATTCGTAACGCAGGCAGCATTTCAGGCGGCCGCAGCGGCCGGAAATCCGCGAAGGATCCAGCGTCGCCTTCTGCAGTTTGGCCATTTTCATGGACACCGGCGGCATCTGCGTGAGATGCGTGTTGCAGCAGACCGGTTTCCCGCAGTCTCCGTAATCGGCCAGCAGGCGGGCTTCATCACGGACGCCGATCTGCCGCATTTCGATTCGGGTGCTGAAACGGCGGGCCAGGTCGCGGACCAGCTCCCGGAAATCGACGCGTTTTTCCGCCAGATAGTAGAACACGATCCGTTCGCCGCCGAAGATCTGTTCCACGTCCACCAGCGTCATCTGCAGGCGGCGGCCGGCAATGGCGTCCTGGGCATCGGCAAACAGTTCCTTTTCCCGCTCGGCCACCCGGTCGCGGGAACGCCGGTCTTCATCGGATGCGATCCGAAGCACGCGTCCGGGGCGCCCGGACGTTCCCAGCAGTTCGCGGGTTCGTTCCGTGGACTCCGCAAGAACGGTTCCCCATTCGACGCCGCGTTCGCTTCGCACGATCACGTCGTCTCCCCGGCGAACGCTGTCACGCGGCCGCACGGAGAACTCTCCGAGATGCCGCATGGCTCCGTACCGCACGACGACGCGCCGAGCCTCTTCCGGCGGCTGTTCTCCCATGAATGTGCGTTCCCTGCTGATGATTCGGACGGTGAAACCGATCAGCCGGGAAGTATAGAAAAGCTGCGACGGAAAAGCGAAGGACGCCTCCATGCGGCTTTTTCAGAAAAAGGCTGCCCGAAATCCCGAAGGACATGTCACTACATAAGAAACAGGGGCTGTGGGAACGGGGCCGGGACTCGTTTCCACAGCCTTCATCCTGCACGGTTCCCGCAAAGGTGCTCAATACCATGCGACTGACGCTGAGAACGCTTCTGGCCTATCTGGACGATCGGCTTCCTCCCGCCAATGCCCGGGAAATCGGGAAGAAACTGGCCGCCAGCCCGTTTGCTCAGGAACTGGCCGATCGCATTCGCTCGGTCGTTCGACAGCGTCGTCTGAGTGTTCCTGGGCGGCAGACCAAAGCGATCGACCCGAACCTGATTGCCGAATATCTGGATGACCAGCTCACTCCCGAGCTGGTGGCCCTGGTTGAGAAAGAGGTGCTTGCTTCGGATTTCTCCCTGGCCGAAGTGGCCGCGTCGCATGAAATCATCGGCCTGCTGGGCGATCCGGTGCTGCTGGATGAGCGGCAGCGGGCCCGCCTGATCCGACTCAATCCGGACCGACCGGCTGAAGAAACCACGGACCATGAACTGGAACAGTTTGCGGCGACGAAAACGTCCGATCCCAGCCAGGAAATCTGGCAGCCCATGGCTCCTCAGCGCACCTTTTCCCCTCGCTCGCCCACCCTGGTTCTCACGATCCTTCTGGTGGCCTGGATCGTTGTATTCTTCATGGATCGCGACCTGTGGACGACGTCGTCACGGCCGACCGATCCGGAGATGGCCCAGGCAGCGTCTCAGGATCTCCAGACCACAGAAGCCGGGAAGGCTGCGAAGAAACCGGAACCGATTGCTGACTCCGATCCGGATGATGTGTCCGTGGAAGCCCGTGAAACCGAGGCGTCCCGCGACGGAGAAGTACCGACGTCCGATGGCGACGCCTCCTCTGCGGTGTCTGAAGAACGGCCTTCGGAGAACATCGACGGCGGTCCCGCAGAAGCTGACGAAACAGCGTCCGAAGGCGATCCGGAGTCTGCGGACGATGCCGGCTCTCAGCCCGACAGTACAGCGATGGCCGATGACAGCACAGCCGATCCTGCGGATTCCGCGTTCGGCGTGGCGGACACCGGACACAGTGATTCGGCGGTGCCGTCGACCGATCCGGATTCGACTCCGGCAACGGAAGCCGAATCGGAAGCAGACGTTTCTTCCGTTGTGAATACCGAGCAGGAACGTCGGCCGAGGCGTTTTCGATTTGCTGTGGAAGCGACCAATGACATGCTGCTGATTCGGCGCGGGACACCAGCGGAGTGGATCCGCGGAGCGTCGCTGCACCAGTTGAATCCGGACTGGCATGACACGCTCGTTCAGAACGTCGCTGCCATTTCGCTTCCCTATGTCGCCCACATCACGCCTCTCCGCTCCGGATGCACGATCAGCCTGCTGCCGCCCTCTCTGGCGTCGTTTTCCGACGGGGTGTCTCCTGGAATCCGTCTTTACGACGGCCGCTGCATTGTGAAACGCGATGAGGCTCTGCCGGAAGGGGAACCGGCCGCCTTCACGCTGATGGCCGGCCAGGTGCACGTGGAATGTTTTCTGGAAGGGGCGGAGGTGCGGGCAGGGCTGTCGGTGTTCGCCGTGCCTCCGGAGCCGTCCGAAAATGGCAGTCGGCCGCTGTCTGCTGATGAACGGGACATTCTGCCGCTGACCAATGACGTCATGGTCGAACTGTTTGTTGTTCAGGGACAGGCTCAGGTGCATCTTCCTGATCAGGAACCTCTGACAGTGGGGAACGGCCGGTCTTTATACTGGGCGGTTCGAAACGACCAGGTTGATGATCTCGCGGTCAGCCCTCCGGACCAGCTCGATGCGATTCCGGAATGGGTCCACACCGGTGATGCCCCTCCTGTTCGGGCGACAGCCCGGGCTGCTGCCATTCTGGCGTCCGAACTGATGACCGCTCCGTCACTGACAGACGCTGCTGTGGAACTTGCGGATCACCGCAACAGCATCACGGCGACCTATGCAGCCGCTCTGCTGGCCGTGTGTCGCGACGCGGACCGTCTGGTCATCGTTCTGACACGGACTTCCGAAGAAAGTGTCCGGACCGCCGCCATCATGGGGCTGCGCCGAACGGCCGCGCAGGCGGCAGCGGGACGTGAGGCGGTCCTCAAGGCCCTTGGAAACCGTCTGCCGGCCACGGTGCTTGATGATTTCGTTCGACTTCTTCAGGGGATTTCTCCGGCTCAGGCGCAGAATCCGGAAACAAGTGCCTGGCTGGTGGAGCAGCTTGATCATGACCGCGTGGAGATCCGTCACATGGCATTTCTGCTGGCCAGTGAACTGACGGGCGAAGATTTCGGGTATCATCCCGACGCCGACCGGCGGCGGCGAAGGGACGCCGTGCAGCGATGGCAGAAACATCTGAAACGCCACGATGGCTGCCTTGTTTCACCGCAGTGAGCCGGATGGACTCATCCGGTTCTGCGGTCAGCGAACAGCCCCGGACACCGCCTGGTCACCGGATCAATTTTCCTCCGCTGGATTTGTCGAGTCATTGGCGTCCTGACCGATCGTCGCTTACGATGGATGCCGGGCTGGCGCACCCGCTTCGGCCGAAACGGCTGCGCTGACACTTCAGCAGATACGTGATTAGACAGGGCCGTGTCGATGGCAGGATTCACTTTCGAAGAAAAACGGGGGCATTCTGTAGTCCGCTTTCTTCCGGATCTCCTGGAAATGTCCTGGGGAGACGTCGAAAAGGAAGCTGCTGAGATCGTTGAAAAGATCAAAAGCACAGAAACAGCCCGCCTGATCATCGATCTCACCGGAATGGAACTCATCCAGAGCGGCCTGGTGGCCTCACTGGTGCGCATGTGGAAGGCCACCGATGGATGGTACGACCGCAAAGTGGTGGTCGCTGCCGATAAGGACATCGTACGGGAAGTCATTCGGTCGGCCGGCCTGCTGAATCTCATGACCGTCGTGAATTCCATGGATGAAGCGGGAGCGGAGATCCGGATATCGACGAAGGAAGAGGTTCGACACCGGGAGAAACGGGTGGTGGCCTGGGCGGTCCTGCCGATCGCCCTGTTCAGCGCAGCAACGCTTTATCCGGTGTTGTTTGTGGACAACCCGATCATCCGCAAAGGCGCGGAAACAACCGGCATGCTGGCAGCCGGGTTTGCCTGCATCGCGTCCATTTTTTCCATGGTCAAGGACGACGGCATCCGTCGCGGTCTGGGAATTCTGTCGATGATCATCAGTGTGGCCGTTCTGGGAACGATCAGTGCCCACCGGAGTGAATCCGAGGAAGAACAGCCGGCTCCGAATCCACTTTTGACGCTGCCGAAGGCTCCTGCCCCGGGGACGGCCCCGGCAATCGGCAATGCGCCTGATAAAACGGCTCCGAAACAGGCGCCTCCGTCACGTTCCTCACCGGCGACCCCTTCATCGACAAATTCAGAAAAGTCTTCTGATGCTCCGAAAATCCGGCTGGGGCCTCCGGACTGATGCCCGGCCGGACGGAATGGGCCCTGTCTGTCGGAGTCTGATTCGAATCGATCTGATGAACAGAGACGACGGGAAACGGGGCCTCCGGCTGCGTATTTGAAACATCCTTCCCTACCGTGACTGATCTGTCAGGAAACATGCGATGACACCTCCTCCCCCTCGTCCGGCTCAGGTCGCCAATGCCGCTCTTTCTGCAGAACTGGAAGAACTGCTGGGAGTCGTCGATCCCGGTGTGGTCGGCGACATGCTGCTGCAGCGGGCGTTTTCCTGCGGTGCGACCGACGTGCATCTGGATCCCGTGCCGGCCGGCATGAGGATCCGCTTTCGTCTGGACGGGCAGCTTCGCGACATCCTGCCGGTTCCGACAGACAAGGCGAACCACATCGTCACCCGAATCAAGGTGATGGCCGGAATGGACATCACGGAAAAACGTCTGCCGCAGGACGGCCGTGTCACGTCGACTCAGCTGGACGGTGTGGATCGTGACATCCGCGTGAGCAGCCTCATGACGATTCACGGGGAACGACTGGTGATGCGGATGATGCCCGACCCGTCGTCCTTTTCTTCGCTGGACAGTCTGGGCCTGTACGATGATCAGATGCAGCAGATTCAGCGTCTGCTGAAAACGCCCTACGGACTGATTCTCGTCGTGGGACCGGTGGGAGCGGGGAAAACAACGACTCTTTACAATTTTCTCCAGGAACTGAACACACCGGAACGGAGCATCGTGACGATCGAAGATCCGGTGGAACGGCGGATTCCCGGTACGAATCAGGTGGAAGTCGACAACAAGGCCGGCCGATCGTTCATCACGGCACTGCGTGGTGTTCTGCGTCAGGATCCCAACATCATGTGCATCGGAGAAATCCGCGACCCGGAAACGGCGAAAATCGCCAGCCGTGCGGCGATGACGGGCGTCCTGGTCATGTCCACACTGCATGCCAACGACACCGCTTCGGCCATCGATGTTCTGAGGCAGTTCGGGCTGCCATCCATGGCCATCGCCGACAGTCTCCGCGGTGTGATCACTCAGCGACTGATCCGCCGGGTCTGCCCGAAATCCCGGGAAGAAGTCGTTCCTGAAGGATATGACCGGGAACTGCTGGAACTCAGCGACGACGACACGACGACGAAAATCGTCCGGGGAGTTCCCGCGGATGTGAATTTTCACACCGGGTATTCCGGCCGCGTGGCGATTTTCGAAACCATGGTGGTCGGCAGAAGTCTCAAGGAAGCCATTACCAAAGATGCTCCGGCCTATGAAATCCGTGAGGCATCTTTGCGGGACGGGATGGTGTCTCTGAAGGAGTCCGCTCGCCGCCGTGTGCTGGACCACACGACATCCATTGAAGAGATGCATCGGGTGATCATGGATACAACCCTGGATTCATCGGTCTCCTGATCGAATGAGACGGACCTGGAATGTCGCGGTGATCGGCAGTACGGGCCGAGGTGACTACGGGCATGGACTGGATGTCGCCGCAGCCGGAATGCCGAATGTCCGGATCGTGGGGGTGGCCGATACTGATGATCGGGGACGTCAGCAGGCTCAGCAGCGTCTGAACGCTCCTCAGGCCTGGTCCGACTACCGCAGAATGCTGTCCGAGGTGTCTGCCGATGTGGTGGTCATCTGTCCTCGCTGGATCGATCAGCATCGCGACATGATTCTGGCGGCCGCGGAAGCCGGCTGCCACGTGTACATGGAAAAACCATTCTGCCGGACACCGGCAGAATGCGATGAAGTCATCCGTGCACTGGAGATGCGTCATCTGCAGCTGGCCATTGCTCATGTGACGCAGTATTCCCCGGTTCTGGACAGAGTTCAGTCTCTGATCCGGGCAGGTGAAATCGGAGAACTCCTCGAAATCCGCGGTCGCGGCAAGGAAGACCATCGGGGAGGCGGCGAAGACCTCTGGGTTCTCGGCTCCCACATCCTCATGCTGACGCAGAGTCTGGTCGGGGCGCGTGCGACGACCTGCTCGGCCATCGTGCGGCACCAGGGACGGCCTGTCACGCGCAGCGACGTTGTGAACGGCCCGGAAGGACTCGGCCTCATAGCGGGCGATCATCTGATGGCCCGCTATGAGTTTCCTGGCCAGGTGACGGGGGATTTCGCCTCGCGCAGAAACGCGGGGGCACCGCCCGGTCGATTCGCCGTCCAGGTCTTCGGTTCTCGGGGCATCATCGAGATTCCGACCGGATATCTGCAGCCGGCCTGGATCCTGCGCGACGGCAGCTGGTCTCCCGGGCGGAGTGGTCGGCACTGGGAGCCGATCAGTTCCGCCGGTATCGGAAAACCCGAACCGCGCCGCGATACCGGCTATCGATCCGGGCATGTGGCCGCCATGACCGACCTGTTCGCTGCCGCCGAACAGGGGCGTGCTCCTCGCTGTTCGGCCGAAGACGCACGTGCCGTGGTGGAAATGACAGCGGCTGTTTTCGAGTCACACCGCCTGCGTCGCCCCGTATCTCTGCCACTCGAAATTCGTGGCAATCCGCTGACGCTTTTGTGATCAGAGTCCGGTGACAGAAGCAGCGCTCTGTCCATGCCGGCCAGATTGTCCCTTCCTGGAATACCGTCAGTCCAGTCCCAGACGCCGCCGGCCTTCGTCCGTGAGACGTCCCGAATTCCACGGAGGATTCCATGTCGTGCGGACGTCGACCTGGCGGACACCGGGGATCTGCAGAAGCCGGGTGCGCAGCGGAACCGACGGGGTCGGATGAACGGATACGGATCCGTCGACGAAGTATCCCGTCAGCGGGCGGCCCCGATGCGGCATCGTCATTACCAAAGTCACCACATCGCCGCGAAAACGAATGTCATACACGAGCCCCAGATCGAAAACGCTGACATCAGCGCGATAAAGCTGCGCATCACGACAGTCCCTGAGAGCTTCCCGAATCCGGCGTTTGATTTCCGCCTGATCACCTGTTTCCCCTGGCCGGCCCAGCCGATGCATGCGGACGGTTTCGGAACCATCACCCTCTCCGACAGACGACTCAAAGACAGGATGTTCCGGCCCGGGGCTGACGATCAGCGGGTTCATGAGGCGGCGACGAAGCGATTCGAGTTCCACGGGGCCGTCGGACGGCGTGAAGGGAATGGCTGCGTACGCATTCTTCTGGTGCAGCACGGTCCCGGCCGGGAGGCTTTCCTGGGGCAGCGGATATCGGCTCCACAAATTTCCATGCCAGCGATACGAAAGGGTGGGAACTCCGCCGTGAACGAGTTCCGGGATGCCATCGGCGCGGTGTTCCAGAAACATCGCCATGAAACTGTCGCGGCTGTCGCGATGAAAAAAGCCCACTCCCCAGAGATCTCTGCGGTGCTCCGGATCAACGTCACCGATATGAAGCCGGCCATCGCGACTCATCCACAGCGTGTCCGTGAAGGAATGTCCGGAGAAGACCCATTCATCATCGCGCAGGGCGCTCACGTTCAGATCCTGCACGGCCGTCATCCGGCCGATTTTCAGAAACCACGGCAGACCCGAATAGAAGCGGTATTCCACGTCGACGTGCAGCCGGGCCGGTGAATCCACAGGATGCACAGGTGAATACGGAAAACCCCAGCGACGAACCACCGTACACAGAGGACCGCGGACGATTTCATAGTCGGGGCAGCGGTCCCACAGCGACACGCGCAGTTTTTCGAAACCGTACTCATCCACGTAATCGTGTGCCCAGTCGATTCCCGGCGGTTCCCCATGTCCCTGTCCGCCGGAAAACAGTTCCAGCCCGTGTTCGCGACGCAGAATGAGCCGTTCCATCTGTCCGGTTCGCGGCGAAAGCACCGCCTGAAAATGGGCATTGGTCACATTCAGTCCGACGCCTTCTCCTTCTGTTTTCAGATCCGACGGATACTCCGGCAGTTCCGCATCGCTGTTTCCGCTGAAAATCAGATACATCCGGTTTTCATGGGGTTCACAGTCTGCCATCCACAGCACACGGGCATATCGCCAGGGCCCCCGCCGCAGTTCTCCAAAGACCTGAGAAGGGACCTCCACAGGTCCACGGGCTGTCAGACGCGCCACCCGAACTTCCCGGAATGCAGCGCCAACCTGCGCCGCCGGAAACTTCAGTGTAATTTCCACAGGTTCATGGATCCGTCGTTCACCGATGGGTTCCTGAACAGACACCACGGTACACAGGTTCCAGCCGGCAGCCCAATCCTGCCAGGCCGCCGGCAGAACGTCGGAGACCGAATGCGGTTCCGTATCGATCAGATGTCCCTTCGGCTTCGTTCCTTCATGCTGCCTCTGAAGGATTGTGTGGCGCAGAGAGTGAGTCAGAGAACGGGCCAGGTCCAGGTGTCCACGGTTCCAGGCCTCCTGAAGGAGCTTCAGTTTGACATCGAACGAATCGTTTCGGTCAGCAGCCACAGGAACCGCTTCGGTGCGTCCCCGGGAATCCTGAGCCTGCGATAAGTCTGATATCAAAGCCGCTGCAGACAGGATCAGAAGAGAAAACCATGTGCGCAGTCGCATGCTGTGGCAGCCGGATCGTTCCGATGGACATGGTTTTCGATACATGTGTTCGCCTCACAGGAACCCGGCAGGCTCGTAAAAAAACGGCCATCCTGTATTCAGTCGGCTGCGTCCCAGACATGTTCTCGGGACGGAGATTCCGTGGTTCGGTCCGAGCGAAGGTGGAGCCTTCCTGATTCGATGGCCGGAAAGAAACCATGGGGACCAGCCGGACGGGTGCATCATGGCGTCTGAACCAGCACGCCGCACGCAGCATCTGCGAGTTTTTCTGCACGAATCTGTCATCTCCGGCAGAGGCGGATCATTCGAATGGTGCTGTCTGGACGATGCCCCTGCCGTTTACCAAAATGGATGTGCAAGCTGCAGAACCGAGGCATCGATGCGGGCACTGGCCATGTATCGAAAGCCGACTGTTCGTCCTCTGAAGGAACGATGCTGCCCATTGCCGTCTGACACCACTCAGCACCGCGTTCCCGTCAGCGCCAGTCTGATCATTCAGCTTCTGGTCGCAGCCGGGTGTCTTCCGGGAGCCGTCATTCTGCCGCGGTGGTATGCCGAGTTTCGCGGGATCACTCAGGTTCTGCTTTTCGTCGTTGGCGGTGTGGCTGCCGTGTCGGCGCTGGTCACCATTCTGTTCGGCCAGCGGATTTCCCGAACCATGGCCCGTCTGGGGATGCGGTCCCGCGTGGTCATTCCTCGGGAAGGACTGGTCTATCTGGCCATCATGCTGCTGCTGGCTGTCGGTGGACTGGCGGGCCATTCCGATATGCTGCTGCTGGTCTTCGGGCTGATGGCCGGTCCCTGGATCATCAACGGAGCGCTGGTTTCTCTGGCTCTGCGCGGTGTGTCGGTGGAACGGAGGACTGCCGGCCGGGTGACAGCCGGGCAGACGATGCCGGTTCATCTGATCGTTCGGAATTCGAAGTCGCTGCTGTCTTCCTGGATGCTGGATGTACGCGACGACATCACGGAAGCCGACAACCGATCTCAGACGGCGGCAGGCGCCGGCATCGTCACATTCGCTCGCCTGCCTCCGCGTTCATCCCGAACCGGCGTCTATGAAGCCGTTTTTCACCAGCGCGGCCGGTATCGTCTCGGTCCGCTGCGGGTCAGTTCCCGTTTTCCTCTGGGAATCGGAGAACGGGCTCAGATTCTGCCGGACTTCGCCGCGGTCCTGGTGCGGCCGCGCCTGGTAACGCTGAAAGAAACGTACGTGCGTGATCTGTACGACCAGGTGGAATCGCCGGTACGGAAGTCTCTGAGCCGCGGCCTGTTCGATGATGATTTCCATCGCATCCGCGACTTCCGCAGTGGCGACAGTCCGCGATCGATCCACTGGCGGTCGACGGCCCGCCGGGGCCGACTGATGGTTCAGGAGTTCCAGCAGAATCGGGAATCTGATCTGTTCGTGATTCTGGATCTGAAATCGCTTCCGAATGTCGGTCTGGAAGATCTGGAACTGGCGGTGTCGTTCGTGGCATCCCTGTGTGTCCGCCGCGTTCACAGTGGAGCGGCCGGCCGGTCGACTCTGGCTGTGACCGGTGCGGTTCCCGGATTCGTTTCCGACACCAGGGCATCTCGATTCGCCGCGGAGGCACTCGATGTTCTGGCAGTGTGTGGTCCGTCGCCGTCCGCTTCTCTGGAAGAAGCGCTGGACCGCACAGCGGACGGCGGTGCCATGACACAGGCGCATGGAATCATTGTTTCGACTCGTCCGGAGTTCTGTCGGCTGCAGATTCCGGAATTCTGCAGCGGCCGTCGGCCGGATTCTTCGGACTTCAGCAGGCGGATTGCCGTGCTCCCTGCAACACGAGATGCGCTGATGCCGTTTATCCGTTCTGCTGACCTGCCGCGGGGACCGGCAGGTGCCGACACCGTGCGTGCGGAGTCCGGCGTATGACAGTCGATGACCGAATTCGCAGGGCCTTTTACAAAAGCCTCGCGCTGATGGTGTTTGTCAGCTCCCTGGCACTGGCACTGGCTGAAGGAAGCGTTTTTCCGACCGGGCTGACGCCATTGCCTGCCGGGATCGCTTTGCTGACCGGACAACGGAAACGTTTCGTGTTGTCGACGCCGGTGGCCAATGTTCTGGGTGTGGCAGCGATCTGCGCTGCCGTGATCGAAGTCGTTTTCGGAGGCACGGAATCGCGAATTCTGAGCGTCGTTCATCTGATCACGTACATCATGTGGATTGTGCTGTTCATGACACGCAGCACTCGCCGGCTGTGGTGGCTGATTGCTCTTTCCGTTCTGCAGATGGCCCTGGCCAGCGTGCTGACGAACTCTCCGTTCGTCGGCCTGACTCTTATTGTCTTTTCCTGTCTGGCGGTCTGGACACTGTCTTTGTTCACTCTGCAGCGTCTGCAGCAGCGGGTGCAGGCGGACGATACCTGGAGAACTCTGCGGCAGAGAAGAAAGGGGCCGGAAGTGGCCACGCGTGCGGGTATCCAGTCGGATTCCGGAACGTCCTGGGTCGGACCGAGGTTCCGCCTCATGATCCTGGGGACATGCGTGGCTTCCCTGGTGACATCCGGAGTGGTCTTCGCCGTGTTTCCACGGGTGTTCATCGGATCGCCGATCGACCTGCAGACAGGTGTTCTGTTGAGTCCGGGGCTGGTCAGCCGGACAGGATTTCGGGACGAAATTGAACTGGGTGAATTTGGCCCGCTGCTGCTCAGCGATGAACGCGTTGTGACTTTGTCGATCTTCCGTCAGAGAAACGGTCGCAGAGTCCCCCTTGATCGATTCCTGGCAGATATGGGAATGGATGAACTGCTGCTGCGAGGCACCGCGATGGGCTGGTACATCGATGGCCGATGGTCACGAGGACGCGACGACGGATACCGTGCACTGGAATCCAATGAACGCCATTTCGCCGAAGGAGGATCGATTGCGGACTGTTACCGCGTGGAAGTCGTTCAGTACCCTCCTGTTGGCCGCTTTGCGTTTGCCCCCATGCCTGTCACAGGCGCGCAGTTACGCAGTGTTGAAGGACGTCTTCTGCGACGCAGTCAGACGGGGTCTCTGATCTTTGACCTGGCCCCCGGCAAAGACTGGGGCACGTCGCCTTCTGATCACTTCAATCATGCCCCGATCACCTTCGAGATATTCTGTCCTCCGCTCAGAAATCATCAACAGCCGCGGCTTCTTCTTCCGGAACAGCTTCGGCGATGGCTGTTTCCCGGATCCGCTTCCGCCATTCGCCGGCACCGCGCAGAAAGACACGCCCGTCAGTACGGGATCAGTCCGAACCTCCACCATCGCCTCCCTCACCTGACAGCGTTTGCCAGACAGTTGTGTGTCCACAACGGTGTTCGCCTTCCTCCGGGACGATGCGCCGGACGGATCGTCGCGCTGCTGCGCGATTCCGGACGCTACACGTATTCGCTGCATCCGCCTCCGGGCCGTACCGATCACGATCCGGTGGAAGAATTTCTGCTGAATCATCGAACCGGCCACTGTCAGTATTTTGCATCTGCATGCGCGCTGATGCTGCAGTCGCTCGACATTCCGGCACGCATCGTCAATGGATTTCGAGGGGCCCAGGTCGCGGCATCCGGCGAGACGATAGAAGTGCAGCAGAAACACGCTCACGCCTGGGTGGAATACCGGGATCGTCACCGCTGGATCCGCCTCGACCCGACACCGGGCCGCCGCGATGACGTGGTGGCCTCCATCCGGCGCAGTTCAATGCTGGCCGGGCTGGAGAACACCGTGGAGGACATATGGAAATCGGGAATGAACAACGTCAGTGCGGACCGACAGAGGCAGATCATTCAGCCGGTGATCGACTTTTTTCGGAACCTGTCGAACAACGTTCAGCGTCAGGGACTCACGGCCACCGTGCAGGACTACCTGAAAAACGAAGACAGCGGAGTCCGGCGGTCGTGGAGGACGGCGACGGGGCTCGCGGCTGTTCTGGCCGCCCTGGTGCTGATGCGCCGCCGTCTGTGGCAAATGATTCTCCGTCTGCGGACACGAATGCTGATACTGACCAGTGCCCGACAGAGAAACGTGACGGCTGTCGTGCAGTTTTATGACACCTTTCAGCGCACCTGCGCGCGAAACGGTTTTCGGTTTCTTCCGACACGGACCGCCCTGGAAAATGCACGTGCCGCCGCCCTGTTTTTTCGTCTGGATGCCGATCCGGAAACGGCCGGCATCGCCGGAAGCATCGCTCAGGCCTTCAATTCGGTCCGCTACGGCCATCAGGTTCTGGACGATGCCCAGGTAGCCGAACTGCGCCTTCGGCTCGATCGGCTCATCGGTCACATTTCAATCAGTGGTCCGCGGACCCGTCGTTCGTCGGCACAGGATTCACCGCAGTATCGCCGGGACACCTGACACCTGATTTGCTGTCCGGTCGGAACTGTCGGGGGCGGTCCGGTCCGCCATCCCGTCTGGGAAGAGCCGGCCCGCTGAACTGCTGGTCGACAGAAGCTGAGGGAGCGGTCTGTCATGCCTTCAGCGTTCGCAGACCTCGCTGCTGCCGCTGATCATTGACAGCCGCCAGCGCTTCCGGAACACGCCCCACGAATCGAACAAGCTGTGTCGTGGAACAGCCCAGAGCTCCGGCAGCTTTTTTCACGTCGTAATCCTTGGCGTGGATGGCATCCAGACTTTCCGCCAGCAGCACCGGAAAATCCTGATGACGTTCACTGCAGATGATTCGCTGACCGCGGCAGCGCGATGTCCACAGATCCGACGGCCGGACGTCGGACGATTCGACCGTCCGAATGCCAATGGCCAGACAAATGCGCAGACGCCGGATCGCCTGATGCAGATTGTCCTTCTGACTGCGCCGCTCACAGGCGGCGGCGGAAATCCCCGTTGGACGGTGGATCAGTTCAACGGCCGTTTCCACCTTGTTGCGATGCTGCCCGCCAGGACCTCCATGACGACCACGGCGCACTGTGCATTCGTTCAGAAGAACATCATCGGGAAGCAGAACAGGATGACGCCGGAAACGCACAGTCTCCACTTTCGGAAGTCCGCATTCACGGGACAGACTGAAAAAAAACGCCATAAGAACCAGGACAGGAACGCCACTCCCTGTCACCGACATGTCGGAAGACTATCATGTCACACGCACCGCACAATGCAGTACAGAATCCGGCCGGGCATCCTCAGCATCGCCTGCGTTTTCGTCGTTTTGGTTCCTTCCTCCCCAACAGTCTTTCCAGCAGCCGCCTGCATCATGAAACCCATCTTCTTTTTCTTCCTGGCAGCCACCGGAGCCGCGCTGCTTCATGCCGAAGATCCGTTCCGCTCACACATTCGCCCGACTGAACCTTTGTCGCCTGACCAGGAACAGGCCGGATTTCGCCTGCCGCCGGGATTTCAGGCCCGCCTGTTTGCTTCGGAACCGGACATCCAGAAGCCCCTGAACATGGCCTTCGACGCCGACGGCCGTCTCTGGCTGACCTGCACCGTGGACTACCCTCTGCCGGATCCGAACGGAAACGGACACGATTCGGTCCGCATCCTTGAAGACACCGACGGAGACGGAGCAGCCGACCGTGTGTCGGTCTTTGCGGACGGCCTGAACATCCCGATCGGACTGTATCCTTATCAGGACGGAGTCATCGTGTTCAGCATCCCGGACATCCTGTTTCTTCGCGACACGGATGGTGACGGACGGGCCGATCGTCGGGAGCATCTGTACGGACCATTCGACACGACACGCGACACCCATGGCATGAACAATTCCTTTCGCCGGGGGTTCGATGGATGGCTGTACTGCTGTCATGGATTCAGCAATCAGTCCACCGTGTCAGGAAAAGACGGTCACACGGTGACCATGCACAGCGGCAACACCTACCGCATTCGCCTGGACGGATCGCGGATCGAGCATTTCACTCATGGTCAGGTCAATCCGTTCGGCATGACCATCGATCCGTTCGGAGACATCTTCACATCGGACTGTCATACCTGGCCGGTCACACTTCTGCTGCGGGACGGCTGGTATGAAAGCTTCGGGCGACCGCACGACGGCATGGGCTTCGTTCCTCCTGTGATGAGTCACCTGCACGGATCCACGGCCATCGACGGAGTCTGCCAGTACCAGGGAACCGCCTTCCCTCCGGAATACCGGGAGGATCTGTTTCTCGGCAATGTGATGACCTGCCGGGTTCATCGAAACACGATTCGCCGCATCGGATCCAGCATCCGCCTGGAAAAACAGCCCGATCTGCTCGTCTCGGAAGACCCCTGGTTCCGTCCGGTCGACATTCAGTGCGGTGCGGACGGAGCCCTGTACGTGGCCGACTTTTACAACCGCATCATTGGTCATTACGAAGTTCCTCTGGATCATCCCGGCCGCGATCGGCATCGCGGCCGCATCTGGCGGATCACGTATGAATCTCCTCAGGAACCCCATCCGCCGGTCCCCCGGCTGAAAAGCGCCGGCATCGTCGAACTTCTGGCCGCTCTGGATTCTCCCGCACAGCCGGTGCGCATGCATGCTTTGACTCAGATCACCGACCGCATTGGCCCGGATGCCGCAGGCCCGCTTGCCGCTGCGCTGCCCGGTGCGTCCGAGCGTGCCGAACCGGAAATTCTCTGGGCCCTGTCGCGGCTGAATGCCCTGTCGCCGGATCAGCTGACTGAGGCGAGCCGATCAGGCCGCCTGCGAACACGCATTCACAGCATGCGCATCGCAGCCGAAACCCAGACCGACTCGACCGTTCTGGACGTGATTCGCGCCGGCCTGAAAGATGCGGATGCCCGTGTGCGGCGGGCGGCCGCGGATGCCGCCCTGCGGCATCCCCACATCGACCTCTTCAATGCTGTGACAGAGACGCTGGCCGACGTCCCCGAAAAAGATGTCCATCTGAAACACGCTTTGAGGCTGGCACTGCGCGGTCAGCTTCGGTCGGATCCCGTTGCCACGCAGGTGCTCCAGAGAGCCGCGTCGGTGAACTGGATCCCCGTTGCCGATGTGCTTCCCGGTCTGCGCACCGCATCGGTGGTGCCGCTGGCTCTGGCAGCAGTACGGTCTCAGGCCCTGTCCAGGGCGGTGGCCCGAGACACCATTCGGCACGCGGCTGTGGTCGCTCCGGCCGATCAGCTGGAACAGCTCATCCCCGCCGCCATCGAGCTGAGCCGCGCCAGTGGACGGATCGATGATGCGGTCGCCATGTGGGAAAACCTGCATGCCGGCCTGAAACGCCGTCAGACACCGCCTCCCGACGCCTTTCTGCTCTGGGGACACCGCCTGGCTGCAGACATTCTGGCGGAAACCAGACCGACCGATGGTCACTGGGGGCTGTATGCATGGAATGATGAACCGCCCGGACCCTGGGGCTTTCAGGATTTTCCTGCCCAGGGGCACGATGATCCTCTGACCTTTCTGACGAGCCTTGCGGGAGGAGAAGAACGGACCGGCGTCCTGCGGTCTTCGTCGTTTCCGGCACCTGCCGCTCTCGAATTCTTCCTGAACGGATTCGCCGGCCACCCTGAACGGACCCCCGACCGGCGAACCCGCATCGTCCTGCGGGATTCAGAAACGGGAGCTGTTCTTCGAACAGCCTTCGCCCCTGGCAGTACGACCGGAGTCCCTGTCCGCTGGGACCTTGTGAAAGAAAAGGGGCGCACTGTCTGTCTCGAAGTGGAAGATGGCATTCGAAACGACGAATATGCCTGGATTGGATTCAGTCACATCCGGCCGGCCGTTGTTCGACACGATGCCTGTGATCTGGGACGTACCGCCCGGCGCATCAGGGCCGCCTGCACGATTCTCAGTGATCTGTCGTCGTCCAAATCGTTGAAACTGCAGGAGTATACGCCCGCCCTGCAGCGGATCGTCGCCACCCGGGAACTGGATGGACAGGCCCGGGCGGCAGCCGCTTCTCTTCTGCTGATGCGTGCCGGACCGTCTGTGGCCGGCCCGGTGGCCGATCTTCTGCGTCATGCGGCACTCGATCGTTCCGCAGAAACACACATCGTCGCCGCCTGCCGGGAGCGGGCTTTCGATGCGGAGGCAGTGCACAGGCTGCTGCGAAACGTCTTCAGTACACTCAGTGCCCGTCTGCGGCAGCATCTGGCGACCGATCTGACACAGCGTCCGGATGGCGCTGACCTGCTGCTGACACTCATGGATGAAGGCGTGCCTTCCGGTGCACTGCTTCGAGACGAACGGCTGCAGCAGCAGATCACAGCTCATGGTCCGAACTTCCGGCAGCGCGTTTCTGAAATTCTGCAGTCTCTTCCGGAAGCGCCTCAGGTTTCCCCGAATCTGGCCACACAGGTACTCGGACTGATCCGCGCCGGATCCGTCCGGACCGATGCCGGGCGGATCATCTTCGACAGACACTGCCGCACGTGCCATCGCCACGGCGGGCAGGGCGGACAGGCGGGACCTCAGCTCGACGGTCTGGCATCCCGCGGCCCGGAGCGGACTCTGGAAGACATTCTCTTCCCCAATGCCAATGTGGACGTCAGTTTTCGCACATCGGTCGTCGTCTTCGAGGATGGACGCACTCTGTCCGGCCTTGTTCGGGAACTGCCAGGAGACGAACTTCAGATCGTCGACGTCAACGGCAAAGCCCGGACCGTCCCGGCTGACAGCGTGGAAGAGATCATCGGACAGCGTCTGTCACTGATGCCCGGCAGTTTTCACCAGCTCCTGAAGCCCCAGGAACTGGCCGATCTGGTCGGATGGCTGACCGGAGAAGCATCCACAGCCGCTGCGGAACCGTCCGGGTCATGACCGGCGTGGGCTCCGGGAACGTCCTGCGGAATCCGGACCGGGCCCGTCACTGTTCCTGCTGATACAGCCAGTCGACAGGAAAGCGTGTGACCCAGGTTTCCGCCAGACCGTTGTTTTCCCGGCGATCTCCGGCGCAGTGCCCCAGAAGCACGTGATCTTCCACGAAATGGATGGCCGTATAACAGTACCAGCCGTGCGGATTGTCGGCGATCGTCTTCAGATGATTCCAGGTGCGGCCGTCATCGGAAGACACGGCCGCCCGAAACGGTGTTCGTTTTCCCCGCAGTTCAGCGCGGATTCCATCGTGATCGTTCCACACCAGCAGAAGGTCGCCGGTTGCCGGAATCCGTTCGATGGAGGCCGGAGACACGGGGGAGATGATCTCAGACGGAATCAGGGTCGACCAGGTGTCACCGTCGTCTTCCGAAAAGGAAAGGAGCTGGCAGCCGGCATTGGAACGAACGAACATCATCACGCGGCCGTCCTTCAGCTGCACCACCCCGGGTTCCTGAGCGATCAGCCGTTTTCCGTTTTCACTGAAGGCGGTGAGCATCGATCTGCTGCGTTTCCATGAACGGCCCCCGTCATCGGACAGCCAGCACATGACGCGTCCCTGCATGTCGAGCTTTCCGTTCCCGATGTTTTCATGCAGCGCAACCGGCAGAACAATGCGGCCGCTGTCGAGCTGAACGACGCGGTCGTTGTTCATCACATAATAGGCTGCCGGATCCGGAATACAGACGACCGGTTCGGTCCAGGTGCGTCCTTCATCCGATGTCGTCTGCATCATCGGACGACAGTCCGCCAGAGAGTTCTTGCGCAGATAAAACAAAGCGACCCGACCGTCCTGAAGACGCAGCAGAGAAACGGACATCGCGTTCCAGCCCGACGGGTTGACCGCAATCTCCACATCGTCTTCTGTCCAGGTGCAGCCTCCGTCGGCAGAAAACCGGGCGGCGATTACTGCCCGATCGTGATCGCCGGCACCTCCGGAAAACCGGGAATACGCAAACATCACCCGTCCGTCCTTCAGCGTGATGAAGTCTCCTTCGCTGTTGCGCGGATTCCCTTCCGCGGGCGGCAGCCGCAGGGTCTGCTGAGGACCGGAAGCACCGTCGGCCGCCCGGACCATGACCGGAGCGGCGAATGTCGTGACAACGCACAGCAACAGGAGGACCGGGATGCCCCCGCCCGAAACGCCCTCGTCGCGCATGTGTGCGGACTGCCATGGGAACACACGACGATCCGGAAAAATCTTTGCTTTTGAAGAACGGGGCATCGGCTGTCTCACCAGATCTGGACACTCAGCGGAAAAACGCAGCCGGTCTCGTGACCACACGGAGAAGAATCGCACCCTGCTGCGTTCGCAGCGCATGCGCGGTCGATCCTGCTGCGGTGTTCGGTTTCGCCCGGCCCGGCGACGTTCTACGGCAGACTCCCGGCCATTGTCAACGGGCACCGCTGGCCGCCGCTGTTTTCGGCAGCCATCGGGCATCTTCACTCTGACTGCGGGCTGCCGCTGCTGACGCGGTCCGGCGTCATCTGCCGCCCGCAACATCGTGGACCGGCCTGCCGTCAGTCGGCACCACTTTCTTTTTCATTGAAACGCGTGGGTCTGGAGGTGTAAGAATGACAATCCGGCTGCAAAAACGCAGGTTCCGAAGATGCCGGGAACCGGCAGAATTCGCAGTCTCCGGCCGCACAGGCATCCGGAACGGACCGGTTCCTGCCGACTCAAACGCTTCAGCAGGCGTTTTTCCGTGGCCGGGTCCGGTTCTGGATGACTGGCACCGCAGTTGCTAGACTGGCTGGAGACGATGGCGGAAACCTGTGAGGGGGAATCCCGCAGGGCGGAGGGCCGTCTGAATAGTGCCGATCCTGAAGTGAACCGTTGTGATGTCTCTTTCGGCGTGGACACTGCCTGAGCTGCCGATTCCCAGCGATTCGTGGTCAGTCTTCACAGTTGTTCTTGTTGCACTGATCGTTTTCATCTGGCGGATTGCCCGTCTCGTATCACAGGTGACCGAAGATTCGGATCCTGCCGAGACGGACCGGCAGATGTTGACAGCCATCAGTGATTTGCGTCGCAAGGGTGACCTGTCTCCGGAGGAATTCCGATCCATCAAAAGTCAACTTGTTGAGCGGCTGCGGTCGCACGCCGATCCTGCTGGCGGGGAACCGTTCGCTGCGGACGAGAGTTCCGATTCCGCCGGTCGGCGGGCAACGGCATCCGTTTCAGCAGTTGTTGCCGATCAGGACACTATTGTCGATTCTGTCACGCAGACGGACCTTCATCCTCCTTCAGAAAAGTCTTCTCCGCATCCGGCAGGAGACGACGAAGCGAAGAACGCGGATGAAGACGACTGACGGACGCCTCATCCATGAACACGATTCCGACGGCAGGCGGGCCGGTCGGGGTCGTCAGAAACGACAACCGTGGCAGGGATGCTGACGATTTCGGAGACCTGTCATTCGGTCACAGAATCCGCAGCTGCGTCAGACTTTGCTCCGAAGTCAGGACGCGCAGTTCGGGGATTCTCTGACACTCCAAAGGACACGTAATGCCATCAGGTAAGGATTTTGGAAGCGGCCGAAAGTCGGCTCAGGGGAAGCGCAACGCCAACTGTTCGTTCTGTCGAAAGAACTACCGTGAGGTCGGGCCGCTCGTGGAAGGTCCGGACGATGTGTACATCTGCGGCGAGTGCATCGATCTGTGCACATCGATTCTTGATCAGGAAAAACGGCGCCGCGGATCACACCGGCAGCTGTTCACCCGCGTGCCGTCGCCGCGGGAACTGGTTCGGGAACTGGATGAGTATGTCATCGGTCAGGACCAGGCCAAGAAACTGCTGTCCGTGGCGGTGCATAGTCACTACAAACGGCTGATGCACATTCAGGAAAGCGGCGACGACGACGTCGAAATCGAAAAGTCCAACATTCTTCTCATTGGCCCGACCGGGTGCGGAAAGACACTCCTGGCCCGGACGCTTGCCCGTGTGCTGCAGGTTCCTTTCGCCATCGGCGATGCCACCACCCTGACCGAAGCCGGTTATGTGGGAGAAGACGTGGAGAATCTCCTGCTGAAACTGCTGCATGCGGCCGACTTCGATGTGGAAGCGGCCCAACGGGGCATCATCTTCATCGATGAAATCGACAAGATCGGCAAGACGAGCCAGAACGTATCCATCACCCGGGACGTTTCCGGGGAAGGCGTTCAGCAGGCTCTGCTGAAAATGCTGGAAGGCACCGTGGCCAATGTGCCTCCTCAGGGCGGCCGCAAGCATCCGGAGCAGCAGTATATCCAGCTCGATACGACCCACATCCTGTTCATCTGCGGCGGCACGTTTGTCGGTCTGGAAGACATCATCGCTTCCCGCCTGGGGCGCAAAGTGATCGGCTTCGGCAATGCGTCTGCTTCGGCGGCCGATGATCGCGAACGCGAAGAACTGCTGGCCCAGGTGACGGTCGATGATGTCATGGAATTCGGGCTCATCCCCGAACTGCTGGGCCGGCTTCCGGTTCTGGGCAGTCTGGCGCCGCTGTCGGAAGAGGCTCTTGTTCGGATTCTTACGGAACCCCGCAACGCCCTGGTGCGGCAGTATCAGAAGCTGTTCGAAATGGAAGACTGCGAGCTGGAGTTCACTCCTGGTGCCCTGGCGGAAATCGCCCGCGTGGCCCGGGAACGTGATACGGGAGCACGCGGCCTGCGGAGCATTGTCGAAGGCGTCATGTTCGACATCATGTTCGAACTGCCCGAACTGGAACGCGGGAGCCGCTTCGTGATTACCGAAGAAATGGCCCGTGGCGAAAAGCCTCTGCTGCCCAACGGCGATTCTGCGGCTGCCTGACGGCCCTCATCAGCACACGGCCGTCAGCCGAATCAGGCCATCCAGACGGGTGTCGTCCGGAACTTCCGACGACATCCGTTTTCCGTTTCAATTCACGGGTTGCTTCGGATGCATTCCTTCACCCGGCCGATTCAGCCACGGCGGCCAGTTCCTCAAAGTGCAGTCGCATCTGCCGTTCGTCGCGAATGCCGAGTTCACGATGCAGCAGACTCGGCTGAATGTCCGTGTTGTTCTGGTATTTGCTGCTGCTGTATTCCGTGACGCAGCCTTCCACGGTGTGATAAAAGATCTGCGCCACCTGGACGCGCGGGTAGATGCGCACCGGCTGCACGGCAAACATTTCCAGTGTCCAGTATCCGCAGAAGCCCACATCGCCGAAACCGGCTGTCACATGGACGAACAGTCCCAGGCGGCCGATGGAGGATCGGCCTTCCAGCATGGGCACAAGATTGTGCGTTTCTGTGTGTTCCACCGTACGTCCCAGATACAGCTGATTCGGCTGCAGGACGAGTCCGTCTTCGGGAATTGTCAGCCGGCGAAACCGGTTGGGACGGCGCATGTCGAGCACGATTTCTTCATAGACCAGCAGCTCATCGTGCAGTCTCAGGTTGTAGCTGTTCGGATTGAGCTGTTCGTCATCGAACGGATCGATGCGGATATTCCTGCCCAGCTGGGCCTTGATCTCACTGCCGCTCAGAATCATGTGCCTGCCGCCGTGTCAGTGGTGCCCGTGTGTCCGGTGCAGCGTCCGCTGCCTCCTCGCGGAAGCTGCAGCGTAGGCGGATCCGCTCCCTCGTTCAACCGCTCACGGCGGGTCGCTTCCGCGAAACCGGCCCGCCGACAGGAATTCGGCCGGCAGGTCCGTCCGGCCATCCAGAACCAGATCCGCCAGAATCCGTCCGATGACGCCGGCGAACTTGAATCCGTGTCCTGAAAAGGCCGCCCCGTAAACCACATGATCGAACCGACTGTGCCGATCGATGAGAAAATGGCTGTCCGGAGACATCGTATACAGACATGGTTCACGATATACGGGCCGCGGCGAAAGTCCCTTCAGAAACCGGTTGGCAAAGCAGGCGACCGGTCCGTCTTCTGCGTCTGCCCCCGTTCCCGGGCTGCCGGGGTCCTGCACGACAGGTCCGCCGCTGTGCCGGGCCAGCTTGATTTCCCCTGCACCGGACGGCATCCCATAGAAACTGCCCCGTTCTGTTTCGAAAAAAAATGCAGGCAGCCCCGTCAGAGTGTTCCGGGAGACGGCATCCGCTTCGTACCAGACCTGCAGTTTGTGTCGGACTGTCAGCGGCGGCAGCTCGTCCGCCAGAAACGTCCCCGCCCAGGCCCCGCCGGTGATGACCGCCCGTTCAGCCCGGAACGTGTCTCCGGAAACTGTTGTCACCACTGCCTGATCGCCTTCAAAGGACCAGGATGCCACCGGTGTGTTCCAGCACAGGCGGGCTCCATGGCGTTCCGCCCGGACCAGAAGCTGATTCACGCATTCTTCCACGGCCAGAATGCCGGCGTCCGGATCCACCACCACCCGGTGGGAATCCGGAAACATCAGCATCGGCCAGCGGGTTCGGGCGGCCGCCGGAGACAGGACGTGCACGGCCAGGCCGTGTGCGTCCGCCGCCTGCAGCGTGCCGGTGACAGGTTCGGAATCCGGCGGGCCGCTGACAACCACGCCGCGGCGATCGTACAGAGGGATCCCGCATTCGGCTTCCAGTTGTTTCCAGATCCGTTCAGCCTCACAGAGCAAAGGGACGTAGTGCGGATGTTCGAAGTACGCTTTTCGGAACACACGGTGGCGGCCATGTGAACTGCCGCGTCGGTGACCGCGATCGAACTGTTCCAGTCCGCATACGCGGACATTCCGGCGAGCCAGCTCATCCAGCGTGGCCGCTCCCATCGCCCCCATTCCGATCACGAGACAGTCGTATTTCACAGGCCGTCTTTCTGCCTCCAGGATCCTCTCTGTGGACCGACGTTCACCGGTTCACGGCCATTGGACATTCCCAGGGGGGCACCTACAATCCCGGCCCGGTCGCCGCTGTCGGAATCTGGCGACCGTTCCGGCCGGACCGCCTCACGAGGCAGACAGGAAGGTTACACGTATGAGCCGTTCGATGGAAAAGATTGTCGCCCTGTGCCGGCGGCGCGGATTCATCTTTCAGAATTCAGAAATCTACGGCGGACAGAACGGATTCTGGGATTACGGTCCTCTGGGGACCGAACTGAAGCGGAACGTACGGGATGCGTGGTACACAGATATGGTGCGTTCCCACAACGAACTCCGTGTGCCCCGGGGCGCCCCGTCGTCCTTTCAGATGGTCGGGCTGGAATCCGCCATCATCATGCACCCGCAGGTGTGGAAATGTTCGGGGCACTACGATCTGTTCCATGATCTGATGGTGGACTGCCGGGAAACCCGGGCCCGGTATCGCCTGGACCAGGTTCGCTGCCGCCAGGTGACCGTGGACGGGGGCACCGTTCCTGGACAGCTCAGTCAGGAAGGCGCTCAGGCCGTCCGGCCAGGCGACCAGGCGGAATTCGAAACGGTTTATGTGACGTCCACGGCTGAGGATGTTTCGGGCGACCTGACGGCCGAAGCACTTCGGGTATTCGGTCTGAAAAAGAAGTACGCGGACCGGCTTGTCTGGAAAAGCGATGTCATCACGCTCGATGAGATCCCGGAATCCGACTACTGCCGGGTGGTGGCTCCCGGAGCCACCCGGGCCGGAACTCTGACCGCCCCCCGCGAATTCAACCTCATGTTCAAAACGATCGTGGGCGCACTGGGATCAGAAGACGATGCCGCGTTCCTGCGCCCGGAAACGGCTCAGGGGATCTTCGTCAATTTTCGCAATGTGGCGGACAGCACACGGGTTCGTCTGCCGTTCGGTGTGGCGCAGATCGGAAAAAGCTTTCGCAACGAAATCACGCCGCGGAACTTCACGTTCCGTTCCCGCGAATTCGAACAGATGGAAATCGAGTTTTTCTGTCATCCCGATCAGTCGCGTGCCTGGTACGCCTGGTGGCGGGATCGTCGCTACCAGTGGTATCAGGATCTCGGCATCAGCAGCGAACGGCTCATTCTGCGGGACCACGACGCATCGGAGCTGGCTCATTATTCGGTCGGAACCGCGGACATCGAATACGCCTTCCCGTTTCTGGAGGACGGAGAATACGGCGAACTGGAAGGGGTGGCTCATCGCGGAGACTTCGATCTGAGATCGCATATGGAAGGCAGACTGGTTCGCTCTGCCGACGGGCATCTGGAAGTTGAACGAGATGAACACGGACAGCCACGGTATCGCGGAAGCGGGAAAGACCTGAGTTACTTTGATGATCAGACCCGTGAGCGTTTCATTCCGCACGTCATCGAACCGTCGGCCGGTGCCGATCGCGCCACCCTGGCCTTTCTGTGCGAGGCCTATCATGAAGACACCCAGCCGGACGAACACGGAAAACCGCAGCACCGAACGGTCATGCGTCTTCATCCGCGTCTGGCCCCGATCACCGCAGCCGTGTTTCCGCTGATCAAGAAGGAAGGCATGCCCGAAAAAGCCGCCGCCATCTACGGAGAACTCAGGGCAGCCGGACTGAACTGTCAGTACGACCAGCAGGGAGCCATCGGGCGGCGTTACCGCCGCCAGGACGAAATCGGAACACCGTTCTGCATCACCGTCGACGGACACACCGCATCGGACGACACCGTCACGCTCCGCGACCGTGACAGTCTGGATCAGGTGCGTATTCCCGCCGGTCGCGTTGTCGACGAAATTCAGGACCGCCTGAGGGCGGCCGGCTGCGACTGACCGAACACCTGCCTCCCCCGGCATTCAGAAACAGCGTCCAGTACAACACAACAGCACAACAGCCCGTGATACCGCCGACGCACATGATTTCCGGACGATGACCATCGATTTTGATGATGTTGCCGCCTGGCAGTACCATCTGCCCGACGAACTGATTGCGTCCCGTCCGGCCTGCCGGCGGGACGAGGCGCGCCTCATGGTTGTCGACCGTCGAACGCAAAACATTCGTCATCACGACATCCGCGATCTGCCGCATCTTCTGCGGCCCGGTGACCGTCTGGTTTTCAACGATACGCGCGTTCTGCCGGCCCGTCTGTTCGGTTACCGAACGGAAACCGGAGGCCGCTGGGAAGGGCTGTTTCTGGATCAGCCGACACCCGGTCTGTGGCAGGTCACCGGGCAGACCCGTGGACGTCTGCGCCCCGGTGAAACCCTGACCGTTCATCCTCCCCACGAGAACTCCGAGCGGCTGATTCTCACACTGCAGGAACAGCTTGATGACGGGAGCTGGCTGATGAAACCGGACATTCCGGGACCGGCCGTGTCGATCCTGGAAACATTCGGTACTCTGCCTCTGCCGCCGTACATCGGTCGAGCGGTCGCCGACGAAGAGGATCAGAAGCGTTACCAGACGATCTTTGCTGCGCGCCCGGGCGCCATCGCCGCACCGACGGCCGGCCTGCACTTCACGAAACAGCTCCTGAAGTGTCTTTCGGCCCGTCACATCCGGCAGTCCCGAGTCACTCTTCATGTGGGCGTCGGAACGTTTCGACCGGTCACTGCGGCGCGGCTGTCCGACCACGTGATGCATGCGGAATGGTGTCAGGTCGATGCGGCGACGGCAGCCGACATCACGGCCACGAAAGACAGCGGATCACAGATCGTCGCTGTGGGAACCACCACCGTTCGCACCCTGGAAACGGCCGCACGGGATGGATGTCTTCAGCCGTTCAGCGGCGTGACCGATCTGTTCATTCGACCGGGATTCTCCTTTCAGATCACGGATCGACTTCTGACCAACTTCCATCTGCCCGGCTCCACGCTCATCGTCCTCGTGGCCGCCCTGGCCGGCTACGAACTGATCATGGAGGCATACCGTGTGGCCGTCGCAGAACGGTACCGCTTCTACAGCTACGGCGATGCCATGCTCATCATCTGATCCGACCTGTCCTCAACAGACGGTACCTGATGGCCCCGTCTGACCATTCCGCGGAGGCACTCCACAAAGGACACTCTTCGGAACGATTTCATGATCGCATAGATGCGGAATCTGCATCTGTGTGCGCGGGCGCCGCCCGAGGGGCGGTCCGCGGACTGCTGTTTGTCCCTGCACAGCCACTGCGAGCACGAAGTTCCGCAGAATGGTTTTCAAGGGCCACTCACGATCTGCGTTTCCTTCGGGAAATCCCCACCTTTTCAGGAAACATGGGACGACTTTTCCGTTCGGCGACGATGAAGGATGGGAGGCATCAGGCCACGCCGGACGCAGAAGCGGCCGGTTTTTCCGGAACCTGCAGCCTGTCAGGGACGACCAGTGAACGCGGCCGCAGTCCAGCAACAGCTCCATTCCGCCATCTCCCGCCACCGGTCCGGAGACCTTGCGTCAGCCGCCGGTGTTTATGCCTCGATTCTGAAAACGGATCCCACAGTCGCTGATGCGTGGCACCTTTCCGGACTGATTGCGTGGCAGCGGGGCGCCTTCCGCGATGCGGAAACTCTGATACTCAAAGCCCTGGAACTTCAGCCGGAAGACCCGGACTACCTTTCCAATCTCGCCTCGGTCCTGCTGTCTGCCGGCCGGCCTGAAGAAGCAGAATCCGCCGCCCGTCGCTCTCTGGCTTCCGGACGAAAAAACAAAAGGGCCCGGCAGCATCTGGCCACGGCACTGGCCCGTCAGGGGCGGTACGAAGAAGCGATCGACATTCTGCAGGACATCCTGAACGATGATCCTTTGTGTGCCGATGCCCACTGCAATCTGGGCGCCATTCTGTACGAATGCAGCCGGTTTCAGGAAGCGGCCGCCGCTCTCGAAACGGCGGTGGAACTGGATCCGCAGTCGTGCCAGGCGCGTCTGAATCTCGGCGGAACACTCAGAGAACTGCGGCAGCCGGAGCGGGCACTCCTTGAACTGGACCGAGCCGCGAAGATCAGTCCCGACATACCTCAGATCTGGGTCAACCGGGGCAACGTGCTCCTGGATCTGGGCGACCACATGCAGGCGATCACCGACTTCCAGCGGGCGCTGAATCTCGATCCGCAGTCTGCCCTGGCACTCAATGGTCTCGGCCGCGCCCTGCAGATGCGACATGCCTGGAAAGAGGCTTTGGAGGCGTTCGATCTGGCCTGTCATCTCGACGGTCCGGGCAGTCGTTTCTCGAGCAACCGGCTGTACTGTTCCAGTCTGGCTCCTCATTTGTCGCCGCACGACGTTTTCAAACGGCATGCCGAATGGGGGCGGGAAATCGAGGCGCGTATCTCTGTTCTGCCTCCGGTGCGTTACACACATGACCGGATCCGAATCGGCTATGTGTCTCCCGACCTGCGCAATCACGCCACGATGCGTTTCGTGTGGCCGATTCTCCGCAGTCACGACCGCCGTTCATTCGATATCTACTGCTACGCCAACTGCACGCCGGATTCTGTCAGCCAGGAAATCGCCGGCCTGTGCACCGGATGGCATGTCACGCCGCACCTGTCGGATTCCGAACTGGCCGCCCTCATTCGTCGCGATGAGATCGACGTTCTCATCGATCTGGCCGGACACACGGCCGGCAATCGGCTGCCGGTTTTTGCTGCCCGCCCGGCTCCTCTGCAGATGTCCTTTTTGGGATATCCCGGCACCACCGGTCTGACGCGGATCGATGCCTTCCTGAGCGACGCCGTCCGCATTCCGGACGGTGGTGCATCGCTGTTCACCGAACGGCTCGTCTGCCTGCCCCATGGTGCCTGCTGTTTCGAGGCCCCTTCGGCCCTCCCGATCGCGGATCCGCCGGCCCTTCGAAACGGAAACATCACTCTGGGATCCACTCATCGGCTGGAAAAACTGTCGGACACCTGCCTGAAACTGTGGGCCCGTGTTCTGGAATCGATTCCCGACAGCCGACTTCTTGTGATTCGCGATGTCCTCGCGAACGATTCCACCCGCTCGACACTGCAGAACCGTCTGGAAGCTGTCGGGGTGGATGCGGACCGGATCGAGTTCTGTTCAGACATTCCCGAAGACCATCTGCGTCTTTATGACCGGATCGATCTTCTGCTGGACGTCTTCCCGTGGGGAAGCGGAACCACCGCCTATGAATCGATGTGGATGGGGGTCCCCATTCCCACCGTTCTCGGCAGCACTCCCGCGACGCGCGCGACGGCTTCGCTTCTGCATGAGCTGGACCTGGAGGAACTGACGGCCGCCTCACCGGACGAATATGTGAAGCTGATGACCGAACTGGCTGCCGACCCGGAGCGTCTGAAGACGCTCCGGCACGCCATTCGGCCGGCCATGCAGCGTACCGTCTGTGACGGCGTACGCTTTACGCGATCGCTGGAACACATCTGCACGGAGCTTCTGAAACAAACAACGTGTTCTGTTCACACCGACCGGGAGTTCTGATCATGACCGCGACCACCATCCGTTCCGGTTCCGTCTGTGACCGACCTGCCCGCCGCCTGACGATGGCCCGGTCCATTGAATCGCTCAACCGACGCTATGCGGCGGCTGTTGCCTGCCGCGGTCTGTGTGATCCCGAAACGGTTGCTTCCTGGCGGGGCCGGCGGGTGCGGGTGTTTCTGCGTCACGAATCCGATCACGTGTTCGCCATTGCCGCGGAAGACTGCATTGGCATGGCGGACTACGTGGGGCTGACAGCCGTTTCATTCGACGTCGACGAACCGGGGCGTCTGCAGGCCTGCGCCGGACTCGGACCACTCCCCAATGGACGCAACGTCCACGCATTTCTTACCGGAACGCTGCTCTGGGCGGGCATGACATCCCGGTGGAATCCGCCGGTCGGGTGGCAGGAAGTCGTCTACCGCCCTCACCAGATGAAACATTTTCAGTTCCGCAGTACGCAGCAGCCGGTGCAGACGGCTCCTTATGCCGTCTGCACACCGCATCCGGTTCAGGTATGGTGTCCCCGGCACAGCACGGCGGAACCGCCGGAGGTGCTGCAGTGACCGTTCACACCGGACGACTCGCCATTTTCGGAGGATCGCCTCTGTATCCGCAGCCGCTGGTTGTGGGAAAGCCCGATCTGACCGGCCGCGATCGAATTCTGCAGCGAATCGGCCAGGTGCTCGAAAGCGGCTGGCTGACGAACAACGGTCCGGTTGTCCGCGAATTCGAAACGGAAATCCGTCGACACACCGACGGACTCCACTGCGTGGCCGTGAGCAGCGGAACCATGGCTCTGCAGATCATGGCCCGGGCCTGTGGCCTGACCGGTGAGGTGATTGTTCCGTCGCTGACATTCATCGCCACGCCCCACGCTCTGGACTGGATCGGCCTGACACCCGTGTTCGCGGATGTCGATCCCCGGACCCACACCCTCGATCCCGAATCCGTCTCTTTGTGCATCACGCCCCGGACATCCGCGATTCTGGGCGTCCATCTGTGGGGGAATGCCGGCCGTCCGGACAGTCTGCGAAACCTGGCCGATGAGTACGGACTGAAGCTGCTGTTCGATGCATGCCATGCCTTCGGCTGCCGCTTTGGTGGACGGTCTGTGGCCGCATTCGGCGACGCCTCTGTTTTCAGTTTTCACGCCACGAAATTTGTTCACAGTTTCGAAGGGGGCGCTGTCGTCACGCCGAATGCAGAACTCGCGGACCAGATGCGGCTGATGCGGAACTTCGGAATCACCGGACTGACGTCGGTCGACGGTCCTGGAATCAATGGCAAGATGAGTGAAGTGGCGGCCGCCGCCGGGCTGGTTTCGCTGGAATCCGCAGCCCATCGGATGGAACATCAGCGGCGCATTCGCCGGCACTACCTCCGTCGCCTGAAAGGCTGCCCCGGGATTCAGGTCGTCGCTGCCGATGCGGACAACGGCGGCAACGGGCAGTATCTGACTGCTGTGATAGATTCCGACTCCTTCGGTCTGACCCGGGACGAACTGCTTCTGGTGCTGCGGGCTGAAGGAATTTTCGCGCGGTGCTACTTCGTGCCAGGCTGTCACCACAGTCCGCCCTACTGTCACCACCAGCGTCACACGCCGGTTCCGCTGCCGCACACGGAACGCATTCTGCAGAGCGTGCTGCAGCTTCCTGCCGGCGTGTCCGTTTCAACAGAGGACGTCGACCGCATCTGCGAACTGATGCACTTTCTGCAGACAGCCGCGTCCGATGTCGGGGCACGTCTGCGGTCCGGCTGGCCGACATCTCATCACCCGCACGATCCCGCAGTGTCCCCGGCGTCCCTGCCCCTGGCAGGCTGAACGACCGGCGTGCTGCATCGTTCCACTCCCTCAGGAAGGACAATCTCTGTGGCCATCATTCTCATCGGCGGCAGCCAGCGCAGCGGCACTTCAATGATGCAAAGACTTCTGTGCCAGCATCCGGATGCCAATGCTTATCTCTACGAAGCGACCTTTCTGCGAATGCAGGTATCCTGTTATGCCAGCGCTTTGTCCGGGTTCGCCACCAGTCATCAGGCCTATTTCGGAACGATTCAGGGACTGCGGGATTTTCAGGCCGGGGTGGTCACCGCCTTTCTGGAACAGACGGCACTGCGTCACCAGTGCCGTCATCTCGTTCTCAAGGAGCCCCATCTGACGATGCTCTGGCCCCACCTGTTCGATCTGGTTCCCGATGTCTGGTTTCTGCTCATGATGCGCGACCCGCGGGATGTCATCGCATCGATGATCGAAGTGGGCCGCCGCCAGAAGGAACTCGGCCAGTCATCCCTGTTCACCCGACGCGATATTCGCGAACTGTGTGAGCATTTTGTGGCCTTCTACCGACCGGCATTCGAAGTGGAAGATGCCCGGTTTCGCGATCGTCTGGCCGTGGTGCACTATGAAAACGTTGTTCGCGATCCCCGGCAGGCTCTCGATCACGTGACCGGATTCACGGGCATTTCCTTCGATGAAGTGGACCCGAATGCCCGCCCGGACGCAGGACTGGTCGATCCAGACGTCGTGTCGTCCAGTCCCGTTTTCCGGCCCTGGACGACGGATGTCTATGGCGAAACCGTCTCCGATTCACGCGTCGGACGCTACACCACCGTTCTCACCGCCGATGAAGCACGTCAGGTGGAAGAATACTGCTCCGACTTTTTCGACTGGTTCGGTTACTCCCGTCAGGCCGCCTGACTGCCGGCCCGCTGTCCAGCGCAGATGGTCAGCGTTTCGCCATGCCGAACATGGGAAAGGATTTCCGGTGATTCGAACTTCATCCGAAGAAACGCGAACTGTCCCGCGGACCGATCCGTCCGTAATGCCCGAGGACATCGTTCAGGCACGCAGCCGCATCTGTGAGGCGCTGCTGAATTCCCCCCTCCCGCCTCACGAACTGATCCGAAACCTCGGCCTGTACATGCTGCCGATGGATCTGAAACGCTGTCTGTTCTTCGCAGACCTGTACCAGCAGATTCTTCAGGTGCCTGGCATCATTGTGGAGTTCGGCTGCCGGTGGGGACAGACGCTGGCCTTGATGCAGTCGCTCCGCTCGATTCTGGAGCCCTACCATCACCGCCGCAAAATCGTGGGATTCGACACGTTTTCCGGATTCCCGGACGTCAGCAGGAACGACGGGACCGCTCCGGCCGCCGTCCCCGGAGCCTATTCCGTGACAGACGACTATGCCTCGGAACTGAACCGACTGATGGAACTTCGCGAGACCCAGTCGCCTCTGCCCGAAGTGCGCAAGTTCGAAATCATCAGTGGGCGGGCCGAAGTGGAATTCGCCCGCTATCTCGAAAAACACCCGGAAACGATCGTCGCACTGGCCTATTTCGATATGGATCTGTACCAGCCGACTCTGGAATGCCTGCGGCTGCTGAAGGACCGTGTCACCCAGGGTTCGGTCATCGGGTTCGACGAACTGAATCATGCTTCGTTTCCAGGAGAAACCACAGCCGTCCGGGATGCTCTGGGGCTCTCTTCGGTGGCTCTGCGCCGCAGCCTGTGGAGTGCGGATGAATCCTACTTCGTGGTGTCCTGACAGACCGTCGCAGATGGTCCGTCCCTGGCAGTGTCCTGCGGAGATGTTTTCATGGTGTCTTTTCTTCCCGACTACCGGCAGATTACGGACTGTACGGAATCCTACTTCGATCGTCTGGGGGATTCGCCGCTGGGCATGGGCTGGCCGAACCTGGACGACGCCCGCACACGCTATCAGGTCATGCTGGACGTGATTCGAGAACCCGCGTCCGATCCGGTACGGCTGCTGGATTTCGGATGCGGCGCCGGACATCTGTATGAGTACATGCAGGAAACACGCCTTTCTCACATCGACTACTGCGGCATTGATCTGTCCGAACGGTTCATTCGTCAGTGCCACAGCAAGTTTCCACAGACCGATTTTCGCTGTCTGGATGTTCTGCGGACACCGGATGAACTTCCGTCATTCGATTATGCGGTCATCAATGGGGTTTTCACCTCCCGCTGCCGGATGTCGTTTGAGGACATGTTCTGCTTCGTCCGGCAGGTGACCGAACTGCTGTTTTCCCGCTGCACTCAGGGAATCGCGTTCAATGTGATGAGCAAACAGGTGGACTGGGAGCGTGACGACCTGTTCCATCTGCCGCTGGACGAATTGGCCTGGTTCGTCTGCCGGCAGCTCAGCCGCCACTTCGTCGTGCGGAACGACTATGGCCTTTACGAATACACGACCTACGTCTACCGGCGGCCGTTGTCCGGCCGCACGCGCCGGTCGACGCGTGAGGCCGGTTTCGTTTCCTGAGCGAACAGGGTTTCCACCTTGTCTGTGGCGCACAGTTCCTCCCGGACCGGTTCGACCGTCGTGCTGCTGGGCGCCAGCAACATGGCCCTGGGCTGGCCGTGTCTCATGCGATGCGTCTTTCGACGTCTGCCGCAGCCGGTGCATGTGCTGACGGCCCACGGCATGGGGCGGGCGTATCTGGCTTCCAGCCGGTTTGGTGTGCGTGTCCTTCCCGCCATCCGAGACTGCGGACTGTGGAAGCGTCTCCCCGATGATCCTCCCCCGCAGGCCGCTCTCATTTCTGACATCGGCAACGACCTGGCCTATGGACAAAGCCCCCACGCTGTGGCGCTGGCCGTTGCCGACATCGCCGCCCGCCTGCAGCGCCATTCCGGCTGTTCCATCAGTGTGGTCCGCCCTCCGGCGCAATCTCTGCAGAAGCTGTCGCCGTTCCGCTATCGCCTGCTGCGTTCGCTTCTTTTTCCGACCTGCCGCCTGAGTCTGTCCGCCCTGCTGGCTGCGGTGCAGGATCTGGACGAACGGCTGCAGAAGATTTCCGGAATCGATCTGGTCGCGTCGGATCCGGCCTGGTACGGGGCGGATCCCATCCACATGATGCGACGCTGCCGCGTTGCGGCATTCACCGCTTATCTGGATTCCTGGTCGTTCCGGGAACGGACGCCCGCCCGCCCGCATCGACAGCTTCTTCGCCGGCCGACACCGGAGGAGACGCGGTTTTCCGGATTCCGACGCACGGTGCAACAGCCGTCCATCTGTACGAAACACGGCACCGTATCGGCCTGGTGAACAGGTGGCAGCACGGTGAAGGAGCGAACCGGTGAACCGAAGACGTCCGGAATCTTTCCGTGTCAGTCGACGAACTGAAACTCATTGCTGCACAGCAGAACGTGAGTCAGTTGTTCCCACGGTGTCAGCGGCTGTTCGACCGGGCCATGGAAATCGTTTTCTGAATCCCACGTTTCGTCCGAAGTCGACTCAGCGACGTCGCTCAGCGTGATGTGCCACCGGAACTGGTCATGTCCGAGACCGTCTCCGATATCCACGATGAAGTCCAGAGTGTCGCCGGTCCGGACATCCACCTGACTGACATCCAGCGCCACCTGCCGTGAATGCACGGCGGCAGACGCCAGACACCCGCCGGTGCTGTGAACGATGAATGCCCGGATGCCGTCGCCAGGCTGTGCGTCATGATGCACCGCAGACCGCACGTCGACTGTCATGTCGGCCGGAGCCGTCCAGCGCCGAATGCAGGCATGCTTCAGGTCGTTTCCGGGATGGCCCCCCTGCGCCGTCAGCCGGACCCAGCCCAGACGACTGTCCGGCCAGTCGTGTCCTCCCTGCCAGGCACTTCCCGTGAAGTGCGGCAGGGGAACTGCATGGCCAACCCGCTGCTCGGCTTCATCGTACTGTCCGTACAGATAGGACCAGCAGAGCACCTGGGGACGGACTGCAGGACGTTTCGCACGCCGCGCGGTGTCCACGAAAGCCAGGGACTCCTGGATTTCCGCTTCCGTCGGCTCACGCTGCAGAACCTGCTGAAAAAGCCGAACCACCCGCTGACGATCATCTGCAGCCGTCGGCTGCGTCTGTGGTCCTTCAGGCGATGCTGAGGTCGCGGACAGCTCACGAGCACACTGCAGCACGAACGGGTGATTCATGAAAAACAGTGCCTGCTGAGGAACCGTGGTCTGACGGCGCTGAGCCACATGCATATCCGGGTTGGCGACATCGAACACGCGCAGAACACCCGGAAAGAATCGGCGATCGATGAAACCATACACAGACCGACGAGCGGGCCGGCTGCCGGTCAGCAGATCGACCGGCCGTCCGTATGCGGTTCGATCGAGCTGTCCGGATGTCAGCAGGACGGCGTCTCGGTATTCTTCGAATGTCAGACGGTGGGGCATCATCCGCCACAGCAGGCGGTTTTCCGGATCCACCTGTCCGGCCGTCTGCCACTGCTGCGTATCGTGAGACGTTTTGGCAGATGACTGCTGCTGCCAGGCGGCCGATGACAGAATGAGTCGGTGCAGATACTTCAGACTCCACCCATGTTCCATGAACCGGGCGGCCAGCCAGTCGAGCAGATCCGGATGAGACGGGATGTCGGCGCGGACGCCGAAATCACTGGGAGTTCTGACGAGTCCCTGTCCGAAATGCCACGCCCACACACGGTTGACCAGCACACGGGCCGTGAGCGGATTGTCTCGGGAAATCACCTGCCGCGCCAGTTCCAGCCGGCCGCTTCCGTGCTGGAAAGGCTGCACGGTTCCCTGTGTCAGCAGCGTCAGAAAAGCTCTTGGAACCTCCGGACCCGGCGTTTTCGGATTGCCCCGCCGGAACACCCGAGGCTCTTCCGGGACAGCGCGATCTTCAAGAATGCGTGCCACCGGCTGTTTGTGGGGTGACGCGAGAATCCATTCATCAACGGCCTTCTGCAGTTCCCACAGTTCCCGACAGACTTTCGTGGTGAACAGGGCTTCCGTGTGGACCAGATCTTCATCAGGAACGCAGCACGGCGACTGATCTCCATACAAAACGTTTCGAAGCTGTTCGGCGGCCGCGTCCGATGGAAATGAGTCTGCCGAAGACTGCTGCGATGACCGCCAGGTGTCCCGGATGCCTTCCAGCAGGGCCACGTACACATCCACCACGTCGGAATGCCGGCGGGGGACGGGAGCATCCCGAAAAGCCCGGACAACACGTTCATTGACCCCCTCCGGGGCCTCACCGGCCAGACGCCGCAGAATCTCAGGCGCCCGGGCTGCCAGCTGCTCTTCCGGAACAGCCAGCAGAGCGTGCCAGTGTCGAAAGACGGGGCTGGCCGTCCGTTCAGCACGGCGAAGAAAAGTCTCCCAGCGCCGTGCTGTTTCCGGAATCACGTCGTCGGGCAGAAGAATCTGATCGAACCCCTGTACGGGAATGGTTTCCATGTGGAGCTGGACGTGCAGATAGCGGTCCAGCATATCCCGGCAGCGGTCGGCAGCCGTCCGGCGTTCTTTCTGATAACGGTCGGACAGAGCCGTCTGCCGTTTTTCCAGCTCTTTGAGCCATTCTTCGGAAGGGGCCGTCTTTGGCGGCAGCAGAACGCGGCGCTCCCGACAGCTCTGCAGGACACCGTACAGCGCATAGTAGTCTGTCGTGGGAATGGGATCGTACTTGTGATCGTGGCAGCGGGCACAGGCAACGGTGAGTCCCATTGTGGTCCGCGTGATCGTGTCGATCCGATCATCGATGATGTCGCGTGTCACGCCCAGAAAACGACGCCCCAGCGTGAGAAATCCCATGGCTGCCAGATCCTCCTGGCGGCGGTCGGGCACCTGGTCTGCCGCCATCTGAAGCAGCAGGAACCGATCGTACGGCATGTCGGATGTGAACGCTTCGATGAGCCAGTCCCGATATCTCCACGCGTGGACCCACATGCGGCCTTCCCGTGAGTATACATAGCCTTTGGAATCCGAATAGCGTGCCAGATCCATCCAGTGCCGCGCCCAGTGTTCTCCATAGGCCACGGAACTCAGGAGCCGGTCCACGTATCGATTCAGCGATTCGGTCCGGCTGTCGGACTCAAAAGAGTCCCGGTCTGTTTCTTCCGGGAGCAGGCCGGTGAGCGTCAGCGCGGCACGGCGACGCAAAGTCCGGTGATCTGCCGCCGGAGACGGCCGAAGTCCGTGTTCCTTCAGCCGCTTCAGAATGAATGCATCGATCGGATTCTGAATCCAGGGGTCGTCGAGATCCGGAGGCATCACAGACCGGATCGGCTGAAATGCCCAGTGATGTTCGGCCGCCTGGGCACGCGGGTCCTGGAGCAGGGCGGAGGATTCCGGCCAGGGAGCCCCCAGACGCACCCACTGTTCCAGCAGCCCGACTTCCGTTTCCGACAAAGAAGCGTCCGGAGGCATTTCCAGGTCGTTCGAACGCCGAACGGCATGGATCAGACGGCTGTCATCCGGGTGTCCTGGAATGATGACCGGGCCGGAATCGCCGCCGGCCATCAGAGCGGTCTTCGAATCGACACGCAGTCCGCCGGACTGTTCGGACGGTCCATGGCACTCCATGCAGCGGGTGGCCAGCAGCGGGCGGATCTGTGTTTCGAAAAACTGTTCGACGTCGCGTTCTGAAGCATCTGCTGTCAGACCATGACCGGTCCCCAGGCACACCGTCAGAACACACAGCCATTTCGCCATTTTCAGCCGCTGGTACATGCCGCCCGGTCGAGCTTTCGAAAAACGTCTCCAATGATGCCCGATTTTCCGGAAGACAATGGGGAATGTCGAGTGTTCCGGGGATGAAATGAGCGGATCGCACGGCAGCGAGTACACGGACGCCTCCTGGCAGGGGACGTCACGTCATTCGGTCCGCTCGTGCCATTCTGAACAACAGCCGGTCCGCTGACATCGGGACGATTCCCAACCACGCCGGCCCCGGGGCTGTTCAGATTTCAGCGGCGCTGTTCAGGCTTTGAAGGCGACCGGTTCCCGGGATTCCGTCCGGGCAGGCAGCGGCTGATTGAGCGCACGGACAAGCGATGCAAGAATACTCGATCGGCTCGCGATTTCGCAGCAGCGGCGACTCAACCGCAGAATTCCACCGGAAAGCAGGTTGCGCCGCCAGCAGTCAGGCATCTGATCCAGACAGTCCGGTCCTCGAAGCACCATGAGGCCGCGGATGCGGTGACTTCCCATGTCGGCGATCCAGTCCAGAGGACGCTGGTCGTGGGGCCGATACACATCACGACTGCCTCCCAGAACCGTGTTCAGGGCGACCTGCATATCGATGCGATAACGCAGCGCATCGTCCAGACAGCGTTCCAGTCCGGCCCGGATGGTGCGGCTGGAATGATTCCATGTGTGGCGGCCTCGACTGCCGGGAAGAATGACGAGCGATCTGGCGCCGAGTTCCGCAGCCAGTTCGAGTGCCCGCTGCGTGTCTTTGACAGAAGCGTCGTAGCCGGGCCCCAGGGTTCCGGTGAATCCGCCCGCGTACCCGACAGCTCCCACCTGAATTCCAGTGGAAGACAGGATGTGGCACAGATGTTTCCGCCCCAGACGCAGCACCTGCTGCCGCCGCACGCTGACAAACCGCACGCGGCGTTTTCGGAGCTGGACGATTTCCTTTTCCAGTTCAGCCGGCCCCTGGGCCCGCAGCGGTTCGGAAAGCAGCAGGTGTCCCGTGCCTTCCGGGGCGACACACTTTCCGCTGGACTGCCGCCGGAGAAAAACATCCATGCTGAAGTTCACCCCAGGAGGTCACGTGGCTGAGAGAAAGTGAACCGGTCGGCAAGAGTATTGACCGTCCCTGATTCTGCAAGATCAGAATCCGTCTTTTGCTCCGGAAATCATCTGACTGTCCGGAACCTCCGGGTATGCACACAGATCGCTCACCCGGCCGTGGTGATTTTCACGGAAGGATCGTCGGCAACGTTGACCCACACATGCACATGGGGATCTCCCCGGTAATGCCAGACAAACGATGGCCCTTCCAGCCGCCATGTGTCCCAGATTCCGTCGTTGCCGACATCATCGGACTCGTAGAAAGAAAGGGCACAGCGTTCCAGACCGCCCTGAGCCTGCAGGCAGTTCAGAGCTTCCTGGCGTTCTGCCGCTCGAAATGGTTCCACGAGCAGCTTCAGGACGCTCTCCAGCTTTTCTCGCTGATCTGACGACAGTTCGCTCACGGGAATCCCCGGGAATCCGTTTCCGGATCGGAAATGGACATCCTCTTCCGGGGGCGAGTTGGTGATCAGAGCCTGCCGGCGCTGCCGCCCGTCCAGCATGCTGTACACCTCGTTCGCACGAACGGCCTGCGACCAGAAAACATTTCCGGGATGATCCGGCGCTTCATGGAACCCGCCGGCCGCATGGCCGTAGAACACCGGTCCTCCGAAGGCCACATGGGGCGTGGAATTGCCATCGCAGCGAATTGTCAGATGCCGGCCTGTGATGACCAGTTCGAAGGGGCCCGATTCCGGATTTCCGAACAGAGCCAGACTCTGACCGCGACCGTATCCTCCCGCATCGTCTTTCAGCTGGCGTCGAATCTTCGGAATCCACTCCGGGTTGTACAGACTCCAGAACAGCGCTTCGATCAGTTCCTGCTGGTCCGGCGTGTAAAAACTGCTGACGACGCGGTGCGGAGTGATGTGCCAGTTGTTGCTCACATGCGTCCTCAACAGGCCCTGTTCCGGAGTCGTGTGATCCCAGTCGAAGCAGACTTCTGCACGCTGCTGTTCCGAAAGCGATGCATACAACTGTCGGACCAGGTCTTCCGAAGTCGTGTCCCCGGTATTCAGTCGGGCCGAAACGCGGTCGCCGTGCAGCCCGGCGACCGCTGCCGCCGAAACGGCGGACATCTGAAGAAATTCCCGCCGTCCTGTCTCACTGAATCCCCCGTTTCGGTTTTTCGACATGATTGTCCCCCTGCTGTCGTGACAGTCCCGTTCGATTCGAAGCATGCCTGACGGCCCCCGGTTCACAGATTCCTGGCCGCCGTCTGCGAGTTTCCTCACTGTTCCCTGTCCGGAAGCCTCATCTTTCCGGATGCGCCATCTGCTTTCCAGACGGCATCACCTGCTTGCAAAAACGTCCCCATGGGGGCCGTCCCGCCTGCCGGGAAATCCCCAAAACCGAAAGCGATCCAGGCTTTTGCAGACATCCATCGGTTGTTCCTGTCCATCAATCCGGCAGGTACCGCAGTCCGACCGGACCGAATCGGCGGCAAAACCTCCAGATAATCACCGAAGAAAACGTCGTGTCCCGCGAACTTCCGTCGTGAAGCCCTGTTCGTGAGGTGGGGCCTGCCGGTCTGGCGGAACGCGTCCGACCGAACCCGACCACGTGCGATTTTCCGTTCCCTGTTGAACAAACCGGTTCCGAATGCGTATTCTCTCATGGGGAGATCTGCCTGACAAGCGACTTCTTCTGCCGGTTCGGTCGGACGCTCCGGCATTCCACTCTTTCCCGCTGAACAGACGGCACCCAGGTGCAGGCTGTGCGGGAGAGAGGTCTTCGATGATTTCAAGGCAGGCCATTGCTGCCGCTGTCGGCACAGGTTTTCGGCCGACAATCCACTGACCAGGTTTTGCAAAGGATCAGGCGATGATGACGGACCTGTCCCGGCTGCGTGTCTGCGTGGCCATGGTAGTGGCCGGGCTGCTTCCGGCCGTGAATCCGGCAGCGGCGTTCGCTGATGAGTCTCTGGCGTTTCGACTGGCAGACACGAAGGGAGATCCCGTGGAAGTGACCGTTCAGGATGAACCGTGCCTGACGGTCGTCTGTTTCCTGGGCACCGAATGTCCGATGGCCCGACTGTACGGACCGCGTCTGTCGAAAATGGCGGCCGAATTTCAGGATCAGGGGGTTCGCTTCATCGGCGTCAACAGCAACCGGCAGGATTCCGTCGCCGATATTCGGGAATACGTCCGCAGCTACAGCGTGACATTCCCGGTTCTCAAGGATCCTCAGAACCGGGTGGCGGATCAGTTCGGAGCGCAGCGGACGCCCGAGGTGTTCGTCCTCGATGAATCTCTCAACGTGATCTATCACGGTCGCATCGACGATCAGTACGCACCCGGAATCAATCGCGGAAAGCCGCAGCGCCGGGATCTTCACAACGCGATTTCTCAGTGGCTGGCCGGTGACACGATCACAGTGACGGAAACGGAGGCGACCGGCTGTCTGATCGGCCGTGTTCCAAAGCAGGCGGAACCGGTCAGCAACGGCATCACCTATGCAGAACACGTCGTTCCGGTTCTTCACCGTCACTGTGTGGAATGCCACCGTGACGGTGAGATCGGCCCCTTTGCCATGGACGACTATGATGAAGTGGCCGGCTGGGCCGAAACGATGCTGGAAACGATCGAGGACGGCCGCATGCCTCCCTGGCATGCCGATCCGCGTTACGGACATTTTCAGAACGAACGCCGCATGCCGGAAGAAGATCGTCAGGTCCTGCGCGACTGGATCGCCGGCGGGCTGGCTCCTGGAGACCTGTCGAAGGTTCCGGAACTCCCGGAGGTTGTGACCGGCTGGCAGATGATTCGCGAACCGGACATGGTTCTCGAAATGCGGCGGCGGCCGTTCACCGTGCCGGCTGACGGAACCGTCGAGTATCAGTACTTCGTCGTGGATCCCGGCTTCAAAGAGGACAAATGGATCATCGATGCCCGCACGCTGCCCGGGAACCGGGCGGTGGTGCATCATATCATCGTTTACATCCGGCCTCCGGAACTGTCGCAGTTCCGCGGTATCGGATGGCTGACCGCCTATGTTCCGGGAGCCCGACCGGTTCGGCTGCCGGAAGGATTCGCCCGTTTCGTACCGGCCGGATCCAAATTCGTTTTTCAGATGCACTACACGCCCAACGGGGAACAGCAGGATGACCTGTCGAAGCTCGGCCTGATCTTCACCGACGCATCGAAGGTCACGCATGAAGTGTTCACGATTGCCGGCGTGGATCAGGAATTCGAAATCCCGCCTGGACATCCGAATTTCCTGGTTCACAGCGAAGTACGCCGTCTGCCGAAGAACTCTCAGCTTCTGGGAATCGCACCGCACATGCACTATCGCGGCAAGTCGTTCACTCTCTGGGACGGCTACGGCGACGATGCCGCCATTCTGCTGCATGTCCCGAACTACGATTTCAACTGGCAGCACGTGTACCAGCTCAAAGATCCTCTTCCGCTGGACGAGGTGGAGCAGCTCCGGTTCACCGTGGCCTTCGACAATTCGGCCGACAATCCGTTCAATCCGGATCCCACGCAATGGGTGACGTGGGGAGATCAGTCATGGGAAGAAATGGCGATCGGTTTCTTCGACGTGGCCGTGCCCCGGGGCAGCATCGAATTCCGCGACACGAGCGTTGCGAAATCCGATTCGCAGGGGCCCACTCGGGAAGAACAGATCAACAGCTATATCGAACGGTTCTTCACGTCTCTGGATCGCAACGGAGATCGCAGAGTGACCCGGTCGGAAGCCCCCATCATTGTTCGCCGTGTGCGGTTCCATCAGTACGACCGCAACCAGGACGGATATGTCTCGGCCGATGAAGTCCGCCGGATCGCGGAAGAACTGTTTCCGGAATCGACGGCCAACTGATGAATGCGTCCGCCGGTGTCGACCGGAATCCGCCGGACGGGCACAGCCGAAACAGGGCGGTGCCCGTCGCCGGCGACTGTCCTGTCGTAAGAATCGTTCCCGGGGAACCTGGCGTCAGCGGGATGTCACCGGCTGTGCCGTTCGGTGCGGGCTGGTCATGCCCTGCCACGTTCGGTCCGTCAGGTGTCTGCCTGCACAGTCTGTCACAGAATTGTCCACTCTGCCGTCTCTGACTGCAGCCGAAAAGCGGGATCATGAATCGTCTCTTCAACACCATTGCTGCTCTTTCTGTCGACCACCGCTGGCCGACTGTGTGCGTCATTGTCCTGCTGTCGGCCGCAGCGGCTGTGGGCTGGCTGCATCCGAACGTGAAGGAACTGTCTCTGTTCGAGGATGCAGCGTCTCAGGCGGACAGCGATGAAGAATCCTCCGGGGAGAAGAAGTCCGGAATAATCGCCCGGGCTCCTCAGCGCAGACGCTCCGGCCGCTCTCTGTTCGATTCCGATTCCATCATCGTCATCGATTCGGACGCGTTTTTTACTCCGGAAGGCGCGGAGGCTCTGCGCGGCATCGTGGCGAATCTGGAAGAGCTGGATTACGTCACGCGTGTGATGTGGATGGACAGCGTCCCGATTCTGAACATTTTCGGTCTGGCCGAACCGCTTCTGCCGGATTCCTCCGCATCGGAACGCCGCTTCCGGGCAGCCCGGGAAAAGGCTCTGGAAAACCCGCTGGTTGTCGGACAGCTTCTCAGCGCCGATGCGCAGACGCTGCTGATGCTGGTGACAGTCGATTACGATTTCGTGTTTTCCGACGACGACGTGACCGTCGGTCTGAAGAACACGGTCCTGGAGGTTCTGGAAGAATATCCCGATCTCGACATGCGGGTGCAGGTCACGGGCAGCGCCCCGGCCTTCATTGCCGCGATCGGCATGCATGAAGCCAATCGAACGTTTTTTCTGAGCATCGGGTTTGGAATGGTGGCGGTGATGGCCGTCGTTCTGTTTCGAGGTCTCCAGTCCGTACTCATCGTCTCTGCAGCACCCATCGTCGGTGTCGCCTGGACGATCGGCATGATCCAGTATGTGCCCCACAGCGAAAACAACGGTCTGATCGATGTGATTCTGCCGGTGCTGGTGGCTCTGGTGGGCATCACCGACGGCGTCCATCTGATGGTTCAGACACGCAAGCTGCGGGCTGCGGGGCTGTCGGTGCGCGACGCGGCCCGCAAAGGGCTGCAGCAGGTGGGACTGGCCTGTTTCCTCACATCGTTCACCACAGCGGTGGGCTTCGGCTCCCTGACTCTGGCGGACCACGAATTTGTCCAGGAATTCGGCCGCTGCGCTGTCATGGGTGTCGTGATGAGTTTCGTTGCCGTGGTCACCATCATCCCGCTGCTGTGTTCCACACGGCTGGGCCGCAACATTCATGTGGGGCTGGAAAACAGCCTCATCGATCGCAATCTGGGACGGGTCAGCGGTCTGATCGATGTGGTCCTGCGGTATCGCCGGCCGCTGAGCATTACCGGTATCGTCCTGACCGTGGCCCTGGTCGTCCTGAGTGTGACTTCGCTGGAGCCGGATCAGAGACGGGGCGATAACCTTCCGGCAGATTCCGAAGCTGCCATCGCTCTGGATCATCTGGATGACGTCCTGGGAGGACTCGAAACGAGTCACGTCGTGATTCGCTGGTCCGACCGGATTCCCGACGATGACCCGCAGATCCTGCGCATCACCATGGCCGTCGATGATCTGCTCCGGCAGGAAAAACTGCTGCACCATCCGCTCTCCATCAGAAACCTCATCGACGCGCAGCCGGGAGAAGGTCCGCCTGAAGAACGGTTTTCGATGATTGAGCTGCTTCCCCCGCCGATCAAGAACACGTTTTTCGACCCCGATGACAACCGGACGATCGTGCGGTTCAAAGTTCAGGATCTGGGCATCGCCCGCTTTGGTCCGGTTTTCGAACGCGTGGAGGCCGGACTGGCAGATCTGGAACAGCAGTTTCCGGCGTTTTCATTCGAACTGGAAGGCAGCGCCGCCTGGCGGTGGCGGAATCTCTATCAGATTGTGGTCGACCTGGCCGCCAGTCTGGGAACTGCTTCCGTCATCATCTTCGGCGTGCTGGCATTCGTGTTCCGTTCCGTGCGGATCGGTCTGATTTCGGTCGTTCCCAATACGTTTCCTCTGGCACTGGCGGGCGCGTGGCTGGTGGTGTCCGGATACAATCTGGAAGTCGTCATGGTCTGCTGCTTCACCGTATGTCTGGGAATCGCTGTGGACGATTCCATTCATTTCCTCACACGGTACCAGGAAGAACTGGAAGTCACTCCGAACATCGATCAGGCCATTCGGCGGGCGTTCACCGGAGTCGGCACGGCACTCATCATGACCACACTGGTTCTGGTGGCCGGCTTCAGCACGGTGATGTTCAGCGGCAACCGCGACTATTACATTTTCGCCGCCATGGGAACCATCACCATTTCGGCCGCCCTGCTGGCGGACCTGATTTTCCTGCCACCGCTGCTGGCGCGATTCGCTCCGAAGACCGTGGAAGTCGGGGCTTTCACGGGAGAGCTGTCCGTCAGCGGCGAAAAGCCGGGGGATTCCGCGGTGGAATCGCAGCCCCTGTAGGCAGATGCAGCATCCCTCCTCCCGCATCCGCTGTGCGTCCGGTGTCCGGGTTGTCCCCGCCAGGCAGCTTCATGAATATCCAGCCTGTCACCAGTGAACATTTCCGGCGATCCGTCGTCGCGGTGCCGCCGCTGGCCCGACGATCGGATCTGACAGTCTGTCCGGAACAGAACAGACGCCTCATCCGCCGTCTGGAAGGCGCCGGCATTTCCCTGCTTCTTTATGGCGGAAACGCGGTCCTGCATCATGTGAGGCTGAGCGAATATGAGCAGCTTCTGGAGATGCTGGAAACAGGTGTGGGCGCCGACACGACCGTCATTCCCTCGGTCGGTCCTTCCTGGGGGATGATGATGGATCAGGCCGACATTCTGCGGCACACATCCTTTCCCACGGTGATGGTTCTGCCCCGGTCTCCGATGGCCACGGAGGCCGGTTTCCAGAACGGTTTTCGCCGGTTCGTGGAACGCGCCGAACGCCCGGCGGTGCTGTACCTGAAAGACGATCGGTCGCTGACCGTTTCCGGTGCAGCCGAACTGGTGGAAGACGGGCTGGTGTCCTTCATCAAGTATGCCATCGTGCGTCCGGACCCGGCTGACGATCGGTTTCTCAGCGAACTGACGGACCGGGTCTCTCCCGACCGCATCTGCAGCGGCATCGGAGAACAGCCGGCGCTGATCCACCTGACGACATTCCACTGCGTCGGATACACGTCCGGCTGCGTCTGCATCAACCCGGCCCTGTCGCAGGCGATGCTTCGGGCGATTCAGGAACGCGATTACGACCGCGCCGAACAGATTCGTCGACAGTTCGAACCGCTGGAACAGCTTCGCAACTCCATTCACCCTGTGCGTGTTCTTCACGAAGCGGTGCGGGAGGCGGAAATTGCGGAAACAGGCCCCATCGTTCCGTTCCTTTCCGGTCTGGCACCGACGCAGCGAGATTCTGTACGAACGGCTGCCCGCCGCCTTCGGGACATCACCTGATGAAGTCGTAAAACCGGCTGGCCGGCGTCCCGTCAAGGCGGCCGTGCTGTCTGCTGTGGTTCATCCGGCAATGCCGGTCTGCCGGCCGGATGCGTTTCCTTTTCCGATGCTCCCGCCGTATCCTCATTCCCGGACGGCGGGACGCTGCATCCGAATCAACTCCTGACGGGTTTCCAAAGCGGAGCGGACTGATGCCTGAATGGGATGTCATTGTGATCGGTTCCGGAGTCGGCGGCCTGGGCGGCGCTGTGGCTCTGGCGAACACCGGACGAAAGGTTCTCGTGCTGGAACAGCACTATCTGCCGGGCGGCTGGTGCCATACGTTCGCTCTGGACGGACATCGGTTCAGTCCGGGCGTGCACTACATCGGGCAGCTTCAGGAAGGCGGTCGGATGCGCTCTTTCTTCGAAGGCCTGGGGGTCGGAGGAGACCTGGAGTTCATGGAACTCAATCCGGACGGCTACGACCACATCGTTTTCCCCGATGAAACGTTCGATATTCCCTCCGGCTGCGAAACCTTTCAGCAGCGTCTCATCGAACGGTTTCCGGAAGAACGCCGAGGCATCGTTCGGTATTTTCGGCTCATGAAGAAAGTCGATCGAGGCCTCACACTTGCCATGCAGGCCCGCAGCCGGGTCGGGCACCTGGCTTTGCTGATCCGAGCGCCGTCTTTCGTACTTCGCGGGACCAGACCTCTGTCGCAGATTGTCGATCGGTACGTCCGTCATCCGCGGCTGAAGGCGATTCTGGAATCACGAGCCGGCGATCACGGGCTGTCTCCGGAAGAAGTGCCGTTTCTGCAGCACGTTGCCATCGACAGTCATTACTGGGAGGGAGCCTGGTTTCCGAAAGGCGGTGGAGGAGCCATACCGCGTGCCCTGATCGCCCGTCTGAAAAAGCAGGGCGGTGAAATCCGGACACGAACGCGTGTGGCACAGATTCTGGTCGAAGGCCGGGGCGGCAGCCGACGAGCCGTCGGAGTCCGACTGGAATCGGGTGAAGAACTGCGGGCATCCGCCGTCCTGTCCAACGCAGATGCCTGGACGACCTACCTGCAGCTCGTCGGCCGCAGTCACCTCAGCGATGCCCTGGCAGAGCGGATCGAACGGCTTCGACCATCGGTCAGTGCGCTGAGTCTGTTTATGGCGGCCGACATCGATGCGGATGCCCTGGGACTGGATTCCGGAAACTACTGGATTCTGGCCGATCCCGATGTGTCGGCAGTCTATCGCCAGGCAGAACATTCCGATCTGACCGGTGACGGACCGTTCGACGGAGCGTTTCTCACGGTCACGACCCGCAAAGATCCCACCAAAATGCATCAGGGACTGCATTCGCTGGAAGCGTTCACGTTCGTTTCCTGGGATGCCTTCCGCCGCTGGCAGGACTCGCAGTACGGCGAGCGTCCGGACGATTACCACGCATTCAAACAGCACCTGACCGGCCGCATGCTGGAGACTCTGGAAATCGTGATCCCGAATCTGCGGGACCATCTGAAGCTGTGCGAGCTGGGATCGCCGCTCACGAACGCGTTTTATGTGGCAGCCCATCGCGGCAATCTGTATGGCCACGCCAAAGTGCTGTCTCAGATCGGTCCGGCAGCTCCCCGGATCCGCACAGAAATCTCCGGACTGTATCATTGCGGTCAGTCCACGTCGGCTCATGGCGTTCTGGGCGCTCTGGCCACGGGACTGTTCGCCGCAGCGAAGATTTCCGGAAAGCCGGTGGAGGACCTGCTGCAGTTCACCGATGGCGGCCGCGTGACCTGTTATTCGGCGGCAGAGGTCCAGGCGATGGCCCGGCCGGAGGTCACGGTCTGAACGACCGGTGGCCATCGTTTCCGGACGGCACCGACGCACCGTTCACCGGACATCGACGGAAACGGCCGCCCCGACTTCCCGGTTCTCCCCGTGACCGCAGGAATTTTCTCATGCTTCGGACACTCCGACGACTGTTCCCGCAGTCCCGCCGTTCCGGCTGGTCCACACACCAGGTGGACGGTCGGACGGTGGATGTCTTCGACCCCGGGACAGATGACCGTCCGGGCGTTGTGCTGTTTCTTCAGGGCCATGCTCAGATCGGACTGACAGACAATCGTGTCTACTGTCAGCAGCTTCAGGACCACGGCCTGGTGGCTGTCTGTCCTCATGGAGGCCGAAGCTGGTGGCTCGACAGAATCTGTCCGGACTTCAGTGCGCACATCACGCCGCTTTCGTGGCTGCGAACCGTTCTGGTGCCGTGGATCACCGGGCAGTGGAACATCGGTCCTCCGCGAATCGCACTGCTGGGAGTCAGCACGGGGGGGCAGGGGGCCCTGCAGCTGGCGTATCGCCATGCCCGGGAATTCCCCGTGGTGGCCGCGATATCGCCTGCGGTCGATTTTCATCAGTTGTACGGAAGGGGACTTCCGATCGATCAGATGTATGCGTCGCAGGAAGAAGCCCGCCAGGATACGATCGTTCTGAATCTGCATCCTCTGTCCTGGCCGCGCTGTCAGTTCCTCTGCTGCGATCCGTCCGACACCGACTGGTTCGACGGCTGCACACGGCTCGGCATGAAACTGTCCTCTTCCGGCATCCTGTATGAACGGGATTTCGAAACATCCGCCGGGGGGCATTCCTGGGAGTATTTCAACGCGATGGCTCCCCGCGTATTCGATCACATCGTTCGGGGCCTGCGTTCTGTGGATGAAGATGCGTCGTCGACGCAGTCTGTGTGAAGGCCAGCGTTCGCACCGTTTTCTTTCTGAATCATCGGGGTTCCCCAATCATCATGTCCGCCCGTCGCCGGTCACGCCGCGCACATCATGCCGCCAGTCACCAGCGAAGCTGGCTGACCGGACGTCATGTCGTCTGCGAAACGCTGGAAGCCGGCATCTGGCCGGTACGGCGTCTGTGTGTCACGGCCCAGGCGGCCGCGGAACTGTCGGCCGCTTTTCCCGATGGCCTTCCGGAACGAATCGTTCCTGAGCAGGTGTCCTCAGAACGGCTCACGGCCCTGTGCGGCAGCCGGCATCACCAGGGCATGGCGCTTCTCATGGGAGAATTTCCCTGCGGTTCGATCGCCGATCTGCCCGGATTGTTTCAGCAGGCCCGGAAGCGTCTGCTGCCGCCGCTGTTCCTGATGTGCGATCGTATTCAGGACGCGCATAACCTGGGTGCGATTCTGAGAAACTGTGATGCGGCGGCTGTGACAGCCGTCATCATCGGAATGCGTCAGCAGGTCGGAATCACGCCGCATCACAGTTTCTCAGAATCGCCCCCAGATTGTGTGCGTCCTGAATTCGGTCGCACATCAGGAACAGCGGCGGCAGCAGATGCTTCCGGGCCTGCTGAAACAATCCGGGCAGATCGGCGATCGAACCGCAGGGAAATTCTCCCATG
>WFTL01000168.1 GCA_015485495.1 Planctomycetaceae bacterium | reverse complement strand
CTGCAGCCACTGCAGCCACTGCGGTCACGAAGGCCGGACCGGGTTCTGCGGCCGCTGTGGAACATGTTCGACCGGCCCGGCCTGCCTGTCCGGGCCGCGCACGGTCGAAACGGGGGTGCCCCGAATGAAAGTGACCGAATGGCCGCTGAACGCACCGGTCATCGAATCACCGATCGTGGAAGCCGGCGGAACCCCCTGTGTTCCATGCACCGGGTCGACCGGCCGGCGTCCGTTTCTGAACATTCCCGAATCCGTCTGGTAGAAAGCGGTCGGCCCTGACTGCGTTCAGCGGAAAAACGACCGGGCCCTGATCGGCGGACGCGCGATCAGGGCCCCTTCCGTATCGACGGTTCTTCGTGGGTATTTCGGTCTTCGTTATTACGGCACGGCCGACGATGCGGCGGACGCTCCGGACGTTCCTGTGGATGCGGAGCCGCCGGAAGACCCGCCTGTCAGCCGCGGCGCCGGAATGCTGCGATTGTACAGAGAATTGATGGTCTGCACTTCGGACGCCGGCCGCGTGTATTCGCGACCGGTACGCAGCGTGACCGGAACTTCATCCGGACCGTGCATCAGTTCGGCGACGGCCGTGTGAACATTGCTCAGCCGGGCATTGTCGATGGCCGAATCGCGCGTCGACTGAACATAAACGGCTCGCCGGCGCGGCGGCGTCGTGTCCAGAATCCGCTGCAGATGCAGCATGCCAGGACGCGTCAGCATCTGAGTTTCCGGATCGAAATGGCGGTCGTACAGGGTCGTTTCTTCGATCCAGCCGCCGGAAATCTGCGTCTCATTGATCGCTTCCACGTACTGACGGTCCTGGCAGACATACGGCAGGGGCCAGTAATGAGCCGAATGGAAGGTGTGAGAGAACTGCTGCCCTTCTCCGGCAGGCCGGGGACGGGCCGGCCACACCTTTCCTTTTTTGCACCGCCGTTTGACTCCAGGAGGAATCTGAGCTTTTTGAGCCCACCACCGGGGAGATCCAGGTTCACAGTCGGACCAGGGGTCGTCGTTGTGAATGATGTGTGGTCCGGTCATACAGCCGGACAGCCCCGCGGTCACGGTCACAAGAAGCGAAAACAGACCTGTCATTTTCATGGCCATACCGTTCCGTCGGCAGCAAAACAACTCACGGAGACATCTGCCCCCCGTCCGCACGATCCGTCCGCGCGGAACCGTTCCTTTCTCTTTTCTTCGTCACAACCGGGCAGACAACGACGCCGCCAGCCCGATTCCGACACCGCTTCGCCCGATCCCGTCCGGTCTCACACGAAGACTCCTCGCAGATTTCCCGAACTGCTGAACCGGCAGCCCTTGTCAGCTCCCGCCGGACCGTCTTCCTGTTCGGCGAATTCTGCCGATGTCCGCGGAACCGGAAACCGTCGCTGCATTCCTTCGCAACAGCGATGGTTGACCGGAGCGGGTCGGCCGGGAAGATGGATGCTGCCGTTCTGACTGATTTCGCCGTCTGTTCCGTGCCGCCGGATGTCCTCATGCGCTGCGAACCGGAATCTGTTGTTTTCGTCTGTCTGAAGCGGGCCTGCCTGTGATGTCGAACTGGATCCGTGCGAGAATCGCGGCGCTTGGCAGCGCCTTCCGGGGACTGCGCGAACTGATCGCCGCCGAACCACACGCGCGTGTGCATCTGCTGACGACGGTCGTCGTCGCGGGTCTGTCAGCATGTTCGTCTCTGTCGGCAACAGAATGGTGTGCCGTGATTCTCGCTGCCGGATTCGTCTGGTCCGCCGAAGCGATGAACACGGCCGTCGAGCGTGTTGTGGACCTGGCCAGTCCGGACAGACACCCCCTGGCCGCTCAGGCCAAAGAACTGGCAGCCGGAGCCGTCCTGATAGCCGCTCTGGCCGCACTGCTGGTGGGAATCCTGATTTTTTTCCCGCGTCTGGCGGCCTGGTTCTGACGGCCGAAAAAACCGCATGACGGCAGGGATCGGGATGGCGGCGGACGAAGCCGTGAAATTCGGCGGCGTTCCTGCCATGATACCGGAAAATCGTCGGTTTCCGCCGTTCATCACCCGGGGGCCGTGAACGGGACGATTCGATGACAGAATCGTCCTGGTGGCCACTCCGGCAGCATTTTCAGTACCCACACATTCAGCACACCTTCAGCCGGCCATTTCCTTTTGAATTCGCCAGGAACGACAACATGGATCACGACCCGTATTCCGCCTGCGTCTGCGGCAGCGGCAGGAAACTCAAATTCTGCTGCCACGACATCCTGCCCGAAATGGAACACATCGAACAGCTTCGCGACAACCAGCCGGACATGGCCAGAAAACAACTGGAAAAGTTGTATGCTGCGCACCCCGACAGAGAAGTTCTCGTTCTGGAACTGGCCGGTTTTCTTCAGACAAACGGCGAAACGGCCGCTGCGAAAGATGTGTGCGTTGAGTTTCTGCGACGGCACCCGAATGAACCGCGCGTCACGATCCTTCTGGCGGAACTGCTGCACGGTTCGGAAGGTTTCGAATCGTCCCGACGGATCATTCATCGGGCCCTGCAGCTCGCTCAGGCTCCTCACTACCGGCAGATCACCATCCTGCTGGTGGGAATTGCCAGTGAACGGCTGCTGCGCGGTCATCCGGCAGCGGCCTGGGCCCATCTGAAGCGGGCCACTCAGTTTGCTTCGAAAGAACTGCGGGGCTCTCTGGAACTGCTTCTGTCGACCTGGACGAGGCAGATGCCGGACTGGTTTCCGCTGCTGGGACCGCTGGACCTGCTGCCCACCGACTTTGCCGGCAGTCCCGAAGACGAAGACACAGACGCGCGGGCCCGCCGCCTGCATGAACTGGCATGCTGGGAACCGGCCGCCATTCTCTGCCGCCGTCTGGCAGCCCGGCACGAGGACCAGGCTGCCGTGTGGTACAACTGCGGTCTGTTTCACCTGTGGGACAGTCGTCCGGACCAGGCAGCCGAATGCCTGCACCGGGCCGCTTCTCTGATGGACGACTTCGACCTGGCCGCCGAAACGGAAGCCCTGGCCATCCTTCTGGATATGGAACAGTCCGAAGACCGCCGCCGCATCGTGAAGAATACGATCCCGGTCAGTCACCCGCGGGAGCTGAGCGAACGTCTGCGGAAACACGATGCATTTCACGCCGTCAGCAGTCAGTCCGAACTGCACAGTACAGATGAATCCTCAGACACTCTGCGCTGGTGTGCCGACGAACCGGACGACGACGGCGGCCGCGCGATTGAAGCCAGCATCACGATCACGGCGAACATCGGAGAACAGCCGGATCACCATCTGGTCGCGGTCACCACCGCCGAAGACAGACTGAATGCCGCATGGGACGCTCTGTTCGAGGCGGCCGGAGACGTCCTCAGGGACGATGTCCCCAGGCCTGACCCGACGACGATCAGGTGGCTGCCGGAATCGTACGCCGACTTCGACTGGCAGATCCATTTCGATCCGTCTCTGTCCGCCCGCCATGTGCGTGAAGCAATTCGCAGCCGCACCCGCGCATCGCTGGATGCCTGGATGAATCGTCCTCAGCCGCAGTTCAGCGGCAGGACGCCGCAGGAAGCAGCTGCCGATCCGGATCTGAAACTGCAGCGGGCTGCCGTCGGGCTGGTCCTGTACTGTCTGGCACATCGGGCGGGGCATGATCTGAGTCTGTCGGAAATCCGTGAACGGCTGCAGATCCCGGACCCGGTCGCCGCATCCATCAGCGAAGAAACGACCGTGGCCGCAGTGCCGCTGCTGACGTGTCTGCGGCTGAATCTGAGCAGTCTGACGGATGACCAGGTCTGTCAGTTCGTTTATCGGACACGTTTTCTGCGCAATCCCGAACTGATGGAATCCGGACTGCAGGAACTGTTCCGGAGGCCACAGGCTCTGGAAACATTTCCCGCAATGGAAGCCCATATGATGCAGGCCGGCGCAGCCCGCGAGCGGGACTGCGTGGACGACATGGCTGCCGCGCTCGATGCCGCCCGCAGCCTGGCCGACCAGAGCCCCGACAGTTTCCGGCGTCGTCTCGAAATCGACCTGAAGGAACTGGGAATGCGCATGGACGATCCCGAGGACCCGGACCTTCGCCATCTGCTGCGTTCCATCAGAGAACGTTACTTTTCGAAAATGCCGGAACTCGCCGATGCCATCCGCGAGGAACTCCACCGATACGGCTGCGGCCATCTGGCAGCCGATCTGGATGTGCCGACGATCATCACGGCTGAAGAAACGGCCTCTTCGCCGGCTTCCGGAAAACTCTGGCTGCCGGGCGATCGTCCATGAGTTCGACGGAACTGCTTCCGGTCGGCCACCGGTTCGACAGCGATGAAGCCGTCATGGATTATGCCCTGAAGATTGCCGCATTCGGACAGGGCCGCGTGGAACCCAATCCCATGGTCGGTGCGGTCATCGTCGACCGGAACCGGACTCTGGCCGCTGCCGGCTGGCACCAGGCCTGCGGGCAGGACCATGCGGAGATCGCCGCCATCCGGTCGGCCTCCGATACCCGCGGCATGAGGCTGTTTGTTACGCTGGAACCATGCAGCCACCACGGCAAAACGCCTCCCTGTGCCGATGCGGTGATTGCTGCCGGCTTTCACGACGTGGTCATCGGCTGCCCCGACCCGGCTCCGCACACCCGTGGCCAGGGACTGTCCCGGCTGAAGAACGCCGGCGTTCCGGTGACGGTGGGAGTCCGACAGAAGGCCGCTCAGGAACTGATCCGCCCGTTCACCATGCTGCAGACGCAGGGACGTCCGTGGGTGCATGCCAAATGGGCCATGACTCTGGACGGTCGCATCGCCACCTCCACAGGCCATTCGAAATGGATCAGCAGTCCGGCATCCCGAGCCGTGGTGCATGCACTGCGAGGAAGAATGGATGCGATCATCACCGGTTCCGGAACCGTGCAAAGCGACGACCCCCTGCTGACGGCCCGTCCGCCGGGCCCCAGAACCGCAGCACGCCTCGTCGTCGATTCGCACGGCCGCAGTGTGACCCCCACATCACGGCTGGCCGCCACCGTTCCCGACGCTCCGCTGATCGTGGCCGCCACCGATCGAACCGACAGCAGCACACACCGCCGTCTGGCCGACATGGGCGCAGAACTGATCATCCTGCCCCAGGACGAATCCGGACGGGTGTGCGTCAGATCACTGCTGAAAGAACTGGGCCGGCGTAACATGACCAATGTTCTTCTGGAATGCGGCGGCCGACTGACAGGTTCCTTTTTCGATGCCCGACTCATCGACGAAGTCCATGTGTTCGTGGCCCCTCGGCTGGCAGGCGGCGAACGGGCGGTGTCTCCGGTCGGCGGCCGCGGACGGCCGCGCATTCCGGAATCTTCCGATCTGGTGCAGACAGAAATCCGGCAGTTCGACGGCGACGTGTTCATTCACGGACGCCTGCGCCGTCCGGATGATGACGCCGGCGGCGAATGACGGCCGGCCGCGGCCGGAACCGTCTGCCCGTTTCCCGACAACATCGGTCTCAGCCGGACTCGATTCATGACTCGAACCACGTTCTGGCGACAGGTCGCAGCAGGTGTTCTCTGGGCCACAGCCGTTCTGGCCGCTCTGCGCAGCGAACCGATGATTCGCCGTCTGGCAGGCGACCTGCATTCGATCAGTCACTGGTGGTGCGGACCGTGGGGCTGCAGTGCCACCATTCCCCGTCTGCTGGCCTGGCAGATTCCCATGGTGATCACGGCCCTGCCGGCCTCGTGGCTGCTCATCGTCCACGTGCCGTTCATCAGACGGCATTCCCGAATCATCGGCATCGTTCTGGTCGCAGGCACGGTCGGCTGGCTGGCCGTCGGCCTGCTGCAGTCCTGGCAGATCGGACACATCGGATCAGTCGACATGGCGGCACGCCGAATCGTGTTCCTGACCGTATCCGGAACCAGTGCCGTGATTCCCGTCATCCTGTCGGCGGGCGTGTTTCTGGCACGCCCGCGCCGCCGAACCTCAGGGACGAATGCGAACTGTCGAGCCGATTCCGAGGAACTCGAAGACTTCCGCGATGTCGGCATCCCGCATGTGGATACATCCGCGGGACCGTGACGTGCCGATGGAATCCGGATCGATGGTCCCGTGAATCCCGATGTGATCGCCCAGTCCGATCCAGTATTCGCCCAGAGGATTGGCCGGATCATCCGCATCCACCTGACCGCCTTCGGGACGGTACCACGTCGGATTCTTCAGTTTGTTCTGTACGGTGAACGTTCCCACCGGGGTGCTTTCTGCACGCCCTGTTCCGATGGGATAATGGCGCACGTAATAGCCGTGTGCGTGCACCGTCAGTTCGTAGCGGTGCAGATCGATCACCGCAGAAAAGGGACCTTTGATCACTTTGAGTTCCTGGCCGGCCTGCAGTTCTTCCGGTTCGATCCGGTTCAGCCGGGCCAGGTACTGCCAGGGGACATCGTACCGCTTCGCGATGGATTCCAGAGTGTCTCCCGGCTCCACCAGACAGGCCGGGGAAAAGTGCCGATGCGGATCCTGGAAGATCTGCCGGGCTGTTGATTCCAGACGCTGCCGGAACACCGCCCGTTCCTCGGGATGCTTCCAGTACAGATGCGACAGCAGGTAGTGAGCTTCCACCACATCGTCTTCCCGCAGCAGGCGATCGACGTCCCGCAGGGCCCCCGCGGTGTCCGCCGACAGCACGACCGGTGAAGAATGATCCTCCCGCGCCATCGCCACCGCCGGCACCACGGCCTTCCCTTCATCGCCTGCACCGCCCTCGTTCCCCGCCGTCGATTCGAATCCGGCCGGAGTGACCACCGCAGTTCTCGATTCCCCGAAACCGGCCGCCGACCCGGTCCCCGGTGTGTCTGCAGCTCCGGTTCCGTCGTCGAACACGTCCGGTTCGGTGAGTTCATCCAGGACGCGATCCAGCGGTTCCCCGTCGTCGACGATGGCATGGAGCAAAGGATCCTCGTCCCCGGCGTCCGATGACGCGAACGAACCGGCCTGCCCCGTTTGATCGACAATGGCGTCCCACGACTCGGTCAGTTCGGGAACGTCATCATTCGGCGGCGTCGCCAGGTGCCCGGTCGGCACAGGACTCAGCTGAGGCACCAGATCGAAAAACCAGACGGCAAACGCCGTTCCGACCGCACCGAATACGGCAAACCACCGTCCGGTCGACGGTTTCTGCTGATGGACGAACGGTTTCATCCGTGAATCCTCGCCTGAAAAAATGACCGATCCCTCCGGATTCCGCCGCCGCTGTGACGGACCTTCCGGATTCTCACCAAACACCCGCTTTTCGGCTACACCAGTTTTTCGAAAACGCCGGTTACGGGGTGCATGTCCGGGTTTGTGTCGTTTTTGGGGCGACGAAGAATGTCCATGTCAGAAAACAGCGAATTTGTGTTCAGTTGCCGGGCAGAGGGCAATCTGGGTTTCTTCAAAGGGGAATCGCATGGACGCGAAACAGATCGAACTGGAAGACCGACTCGCCGAGATTTTGCGGCAGGCTGCCGATGTGGCCTGCCAGATCCAGAAGCACCAACAGGGGGCCGGGACGCCTCACTATGATCAGATCGAATCGGCCGCTCACGACGTCGGGCAACAGCTCAGCCGGATGGTGCCCGTTCCGCCAGCGATGGAACGTCTGTTCACTGAATCCGAAGCGCCTGCGCAACCTGGCCGATCGTCTTCCCGGCCGCCAGCATCGTATCCGCTTCCCGAAGCTTCCGGTTGATCTGCTCCGGCGTGTGCCGTTTCCGTCTCATGACAGTCTCCCTGCCCGATCGGGCCGTTGAGACTCCCATACCACCTGGACCAGTTTTTGAGGAGCACGCCACAACCTGTAGTCGACTGCCGCGTCCCTGCGCCGTTGCCGATCCCGCCAACTGGCTTCCACTGCCTGTAGTTCGCCGTGCGCATACAGACGTGTTGCACTTCAGATGGAAATCCGCCATCAGCAGTCTGCATCTGGGCGCGAAGCAGTTTGCCCGGGCGGTCCGGAACCACTGGAGTATCGAAAACACGTGCCACTGGAGTCTGGATGTGACGTACCGGGAAGACGCGCAGCGGACACGCCACCGTCACCTTGCGGAGAATCTCGCGTGGCTCCGGCGTTTCACGCTGTCG
>WFTL01000167.1 GCA_015485495.1 Planctomycetaceae bacterium | reverse complement strand
GTCGGAGATTGTAGAGTCATCCCGGGTTTCCGTCACGAACGAGTCATCGGACCGTGTTGAATCCCCGGGTTTCTTCCAGACGGACTGGGTGTTTCACGGTGGTGAAATGCTGTACGTTAGTGACGATCTTGACGAGAACCGGCGGCAGTCGGGTTCACCGGAGAACCTGATGATCAGCCTGGCCAGCGGGCGGCTGGCCGGCCCGGAGCATGCGGAGTCTCTTGCTGATGTTCTGATCGAACCGGTGTCGCTTGTTTTCGCAGGGTATGTCGGGAGTTTTTCAATCGTCGAATATGTGGGCGATGACGCGGATATTCAGGTTCAGCCGGACGGGGATCTTGTTCACGTTCGGGCGCGCTCGGATCTGGGGCTGATGCAGCTGTGGCTGGATCCGGATGCCGGGTTTCTACCCCGTCGGCTGCACCTGGTGAAGCAGGGAACGGACCGGACATTTGGCGACCGGACGGTGCAGGATCTGGAGATCAGGGGACGGAGTGAACGGTGGGTGTCTGGCAGCGTGGATCGTCTGGAGTGGTCCGCGGACGACATCGATCTGCAGAGAAGCGGCGAAGGGTTCTACATGCGGTCCGTGGAACTGGACAAACGGATGTTCATGACGTCCGGTGCGGTTCAAACGACTCGGTCCGCCGTCACCATCGACGAAATCACGTTTTCGCCGGAATTTGATGACGACGATTTTCGTCCGCTTCTGAAGATTCCGGTGGGGACGTCTGTTTCGATCATGGGAGCGTCGCATCTTCCGTACGAATGGGACGGGGAGAAGGTGGTGCCGCGATCGCGTCAGCGTCAGGCGGAAGTGGCGGTGGAAGCAGCGCGGAAGCGGGGCGGTTCGGTGAGCGGCGGCCTGCGTCTGCCGTGGCTCATCGGAATCAACACGGCCCTCATCGCGGCCATCGCCGCGGTGCTGTGGTACCAGCGCCGGGCGGCCTGACGAGACGGGAAACACATGGGGGAACAAAGGCGGATGCGGGTGGAATCGATTCGACGGCCCATCGCGCTGGCATCCGCTTTGGCATGCGTTGTCGTGTTCGTCCCGCACTGTTCCGGTGAGGAAAGCGGCAGGATCGATGCGGTTCGGGAAATGCTGGGGGAGCGGCGGCCGCACTGGGCAGATCCGGCCGGGGGGCCGCTGTGCGGTGTTTTCAGCGCCTGCACGGCACTGGAACTGTCCGGCTTTTCCTGTCGTCCGGAAGATTATTTTTCATTCCGTTACGTGGGGTCTCAGCGGGGCAGCACGCCGGAGGAGATCGAGGCGATTCTGCGCGAAGAGGGGGCTCAGGGAACCACGGTCGCCGGTATGTCGGCTTTGGATCTGAAAGCCACCGGACGTCCCGTGATCGTGAATGTGCGGTCGACACCGTCTGCGCGGCAGTACGATCACTGGGGCGTCGTGCAGTGGACCGATCGGGGACTTGTGTTTCACGATGGTGTGCGTGTTCCGGTGGTCATGTCGGTGGCCGAGTTTCTGGCGATCTGGAGCGGTCTGGGGGTGATTGTTTCACCGGCCGGACACGGGCCGGTGGTGGAACTGTGGCTGGTACGTCTGTCGGCCGTTCTGGCCGCCGGGCTGGTACTGGCGGGCCTGCGGAACCGAGCGAGATTGTGGACGCAATGCGCCGGTCGAACGGGCCGACCCGCGCCCGGCGGCGTGAAGGACCTGATTCTGATTGGAGTATTGACAATCGGAATGGCGGCTGCCGGCCTGGGGTTCACTGACGCGGTTCGGGGATCGCGGGACGCCGTTCGTCTCGCGACGGCTCCGTACGGGGAACCGCGTTACGAGACTGTGGGTCTGCAGGAGCTGCGGTCGATCGTGGACAGCGGGAGTCGGCTGGTGGTCGATGCCCGCGTGCCGGGTTCTCTGGCATACGGGACCCTGCCCGGGAGCATCAACATTCCGGTATATGCGTCGCTGTGGGAGATTCGGGAATATCTGCGGGGCGTTGATCGGGATGTTCCGCTGGTGGTGTTCTGCCAGAGCGAGGCGTGCGGCTGGGACGAGGTGGTCGGCCGCAATCTGAGCCTGCTGGGATTCGACAATGTGGCGGTGTGCGACGTTGGCTGGGCGGAATACCGCGATGCGTATCTGAAGCCGGCTGCTGAAGCGTCCGGGAGCGACGCCGATGTCGGGGCGGCGGAAGGCGGTGGGAACGGCTGAGACGGGGGGAGGCGTGATGGATCTGGTGCGGGCAGCAATTCTGGGCGTCGTCGCGTTCGCTCTGCTTTCCAGTGGGCTGATTCATGCGTCGGATCCGTATTTCTTTCTGGCGACCGTCAGTTCGTATCGCATTCTTCCGGATGGTCTGTTGGGACGTCCGCTGCTGCTGGTTCCGTATCTGCACATCGCGCTGGGAATCTGTCTGTTGAGCGGTGTGGCTCGAACGACCGCACTGCGCGTGTCGCTGCTGCTGTTCGTGGTGTACGCGGCCGCTCAGACGATCGCTCTGGTGCGGGGGGAGAAGATCAGCTGCGGCTGTTTCGGTTTTGACACGGGAGAAATCGGTCCGGCGTCGGTGGCCGTTCCGGTGGCGGCCGGCGCGGCCTGTCTGGGGCTGCTTTTTCTTTTTCGTCAGCCGGATGCCTGTTACAATGAGTCCGCTGCGATCGGGGTGTCAGGACGGGGATCGGCTGAGGAGTCTGCGAGACCAGCAGGAACACGTCATGCGTGAAGGCGGCTGCTGCCAGGCCGGAAAAAACCGGACAACCTGTTCAGGAGAGGTTTCATGAAGCACCAGGACCGCAGAGGATTCACGATCATCGAGCTGCTGGTGACGATCGCCATCATCGGCATTCTCACGGCACTCATTCTGCCGGCCGTCCAGAATGCCCGCGAGGCGGCTCGGCGCACCCAGTGTCTGAACAATCTGAAGCAGTTCGGCATTGCGCTGCACAACTATCACGACGTGCACCGCATGCTGCCTCCGGCCTTCATCTGGAGCGGGCCTCCGGGAGAACCGCTGGGGGCCGGAGAACTGCCGGTCGGGACGATCGATCGGGTGGCCAACGGTGTGTCCCCGGCGATGGAACCGGACCGCGTGCATGCGAACTGGGCTGTGCTGCTGCTGCCCCATGTCGATCAGGCTCCGGCGGCCGATGCCTGGGATCACAATCTGCCGGCGAACGATCCGGCCAATGCCGATGTGCGGATGCTGCGGCTGTCCGTGATGCGGTGTCCGTCCGATTACGGAAACGATGATCCGTACGATCGCGGTCTGCTGGCCGGCAACGGCGGGCAGTTTCTGTATGCCCGCGGCAACTACGCGTACAACTTCGGTCCCAACCGGGGCTGCTTTTCGTTTCAGGCCGGCTGTGAAGACGGATTCTTCGTGGACAGCACCGATTTTCTCAACGAAAACATGCTGGTCTGGGGCAGCGGTCTGGGCGGCGTGAACGTGTCGTTTCGTCTGTCGGAATTCACCGGCGGGACGTCTCAGATGGTGGCGCTGGATGAAATCCGGGCGGGAGTGTCCGAGCTGGATCCGCGCGGCACGTGGGCTCTGGGCATGGCGGGAGCCAGCATCACGGTGCGGCATGGAAAATATGATCTGGGTGGAGACGGTCCGATCAACAGTCTGTCGCCTTCGGCCGATGACATCGTCTCATGCAGTCAGCTGGAAGCCGACCTCGGTGCGGAAACTCTGGTGGCTCTGGGCATGCCCTGTTCCGCGAACGTGATTCCGGCCAATCATCAGGCCACGGCCCGCAGCCTGCATCCGGGCGGCGTGCACGTGCTCATGCTGGACGGGTCGGCTCATTTCGTGAGTGACAACATCAGTCCGACCGTGTGGCACGCCATGCATTCGAAAGACAACCAGGATGCAGTGACGCTGCCCTTTTGAATGACGAGGTCGGCAGGCCAGACGCGGCCGGGAGTCGGGGGCACCGGCGCCGTCCGGGCGGCCGGCGGTGCTGCGTGGCCGGCGGTGGTTCCCGCTCGCGGCGGGCGGGGTGCGGTCCTTTGTTGCCGGACAGGGAAGAATTCCGGTATTTTGGGCAGACAGAAATCCGGTCCGGCCGGGTCTTCAGGGGCAGACCGGTTCCGTGGG
>WFTL01000166.1 GCA_015485495.1 Planctomycetaceae bacterium | reverse complement strand
CCGACTCCGCGCACATCAACGATCCATTCAGCCAACAAAGAAATCCGCATACAGCCGCAATTCGAATGATCATCAGTCCGGTTCAACCACACCTGGCAGGGAAAAGAAAACGGGGGAACGAACGCAGGGACGCTGCAGCCAGCCCGCACCGCTGGTCGATGCGATGTTCCTGGGCAGCGCCGGACCAGCCGGCTGGCGTGCCGGCAGGCGGGGCACCGACGCTCGATTCAGTCGGAGGGACCATCATGGTCTTCGGCGGACGGAGGCAGAGCAAGCGCAGAGTGGCACGGGAACCGAATCATGCCGTTTTCCTCGCTCTGCGGCGTCGGACTTTCTTTTCAGGCCGCCCGCCGCGAAGGACGCGGATGCCGCCTTTTCTTCCTCTTTTTTTCTGCCGACCGCTTTCCGTCTGCTTTCTTTGGTGACGGTCTCCTCGCCGCTTCTGAAGCATCGGACTCGGATCCATTCGATTCAGCGGCAGACAGAGACTTCGCTTCCGCCGGAATGACGTCTCCTGCATCTGCATCCGTTCGCGGAGACTCCGCCGACAGCTTCCCCGCCTCCCGATCGGTGTCCGTCCGCCGGGAAGCAGACGCGGTTTCCGGAGGATCCTTGCTGACGTACAGGACGAAACGAGCGTGCAGCAGCAAAGCAGACAGGATCGTTCCGGAGGCCAGAAGCAGGACGGCATCCGCAACGATCTGAGGAGATTCGGTGTTCTGAAAATGATGCCCCGACAGCACCCAAATGCCGGCCTGAACAGCAGCCACACAGACCAGGAACTGTGTCCAGCGATTGCGGCCCATGTCCGGAATGATACGAATCAAAATGCCCAGACTCAGCGCAGCCGCAGGAACCACGACCAGAACTGCCCGCCCGGCTCCCACCGGACCGATCAGTGGTTCTACGGCCAGACAGGCCAGATCCGGAAGCAGCCCGTGCCAGCCCGTGATCCACAACACGCCGGAAACAGCCAAAAACGCGGCCAGCCATTTCCAGCAGCGGTAGCGGCCGCTGAAGTCGACGGGACTGCGGGACCGGACCCAGCCGATCAGCAGAGCAAGCTGGCCGGCCAGCAGCATGAAGATTCCCGCCAAAGGACGGCTTGCCCCGGCAGCCCAGGCCGAAGCGGGGACAGACGTCAGCCAGACCCGCCGCATCTCGGAAAAAGCAACGGCAGCGGTGAGCAGTACCGTACCGGCGAGAACCAGGCCATGCTTCCACCGACGGGGCGAGATGAGGCGCCCGATGAGAAACCGGTCGGGATTCTCCAGAGTGACCTGAGGAGCCGGATCAGCCGATGCACCCGCCCTGAGCGATTCGAATTCCGCCAGCAGATCGATTTCGTCGTTCTGCTGAAGAAGACGACGGCGACGCCCGTCGGTGCTCAGTCGTGATCGCCGTGCATCCATGCCAGGTTTTCTCCGGTCACCGTCCATCAGAAGCCGCAGCAGGCGCCCGCTCACACGCAGCTCGCAGAGTTCAGCGCGTCGCTGTGCCGGCAGAACTTCCCTGTCAGAACGATTGTTCCAACCATCGACCAGGAACAACCGTTCGCATGATGTCCAGCGGCACCGGCGGCATGGCCCATGCAATCGGTCCAGACGGCTGCCGTATGTGGCGCCGAACCGGCAGAACACGCCGTTCTGTGCGGTGCCACCGGCCGTCGGATGTTCCGGCAGCAGTCACGGCTGGGGCAGCTTCGGCGACCGGGGAGGGGGGCAGGGGACACGCGGAGATCAGCCGGTTCAGACCTCGGTGTCCTCGTTGTCCCCGGCAGCAGGAGACTCTCCGGAAGCAGACCGGCGTCTGGCCATCACGTTCCGCACGGATTCCAGCAGCACTTCCATGGCGAACGGCTTTCGCAGGTAATCCACCACCCCCAGCATCTCGGCATACGCTTTGTGGCGGCTTCCTTCGTTGGCCGTCATCATGATGACGGCCGGCGGATTGTCTTGCTGGCGGAGATACTCGAGAACGGGAAAGCCGCCCATACGCGGCATCATCATGTCGGTGACGACCAGATCCGGGTGTCGGGAATCGATGAGTCGTTTTCCGTCCTGGCCGTTGGAAGCCGACAGGACATTGTACCCCGCCGATTTCAGGACTGTCTGGACCGTCGTGCAGACTTCCCGATCGTCTTCAATCACCAGTATGGTTTCGCCCGACATGGCAGTTTTCCGAAGAGGACCAAAACGGGAAACGAAGTGGCCGGCAATTCCACGTCTCGTGAAAACAGCGTTCAGGCACCGATTGTCCGGCTGATTCCGGTTGCGAAGATAACAGCCGGAAAGCCCCGTGTCAGCGTCCGAAGCCGCATCGACCGGTTTTCGCACGTTGAACCGGCCGGAACGACTGGTAGAATGGGGTGTCGGCAGAAGATGTTTTTCCGCCACCATGTCCTGCGATCGGAATGTCGGTCGGCAATCGGGGGTGGTCTGTGAGAAATCTTCGCCGGTATCTTGAAACCGGATGGTTCGCCTGCCAGTAATCGCACGGTCCGTTCCGTGTCCCGGTGCCCTGCCGGGAGAATGAACGGTGTCCTGCCGCGCGAACTGTCGTCTTCCCGCCTGGATTATCGTCATGAATCTTCCTTCCCTGATCGATTCGACCGTCGTCGTGGCCTTTTTCGGCATGGGCGGCTGGGAGGTGCTTGTTGTTGGAGGAATTGCGCTGCTGCTGTTCGGAAACCGTCTGCCGAGTGCCGCACGATCTCTGGGAATGAGTTTCAGTGCCTTCAAGAAAGGAATTCAGGAAGGCGAACAGGATCTCAGCGACCAGTCCGGGCAGAATGTCCCGGCCCCGCCCGCCCGGGAT
>WFTL01000165.1 GCA_015485495.1 Planctomycetaceae bacterium | reverse complement strand
GACGGCTCCCAAGAGCTACTTTGGCAGCGCTGCCAGCGGCAGTTCCCTGGCAGAACTGGCCGCGTCGCTGTTCATGCTGCAGGACGGCATCATCCCCCGGACTCTGAACTGCGATCAGCCGGATCCGGAAATCGGACTGTCCGTGGTCACGTCAGAGGACCACCGTTCGGATCGCTCCGTTTTTCTGAAAACGAGTGTGACGCGCATGGGGCAGGCCAGTGCTGTGGTCGTCCAGGTCTGATGGCCGCTCGGCCGGGAACGAAGGGCATTCCCCCCTGCATTTCAGGCCGTTCGGCATGCGATTGTCCTGCGTCTGGACGGGCTGCCGCTGTGCGGGAAATCAGCGACATGAAGGCACCAGCCGCGCTGGTCGTTTCAGACCGGTCCGCGCCAGATACCCCAGCCAGTTCTTCTGGAAGTCCGGTTTCGTTCAGGGAAGAAGCGGGACGCACGAACTGATATCATCACCGCGTCCGTTTTCCGGGCCCGTACCGCTTCGCGCTGCGCCCCGCAGGCAGGTCCGACTGTTTCCGGTTCCCTTTCATGCGTGCTGTGGAATTCCGCAATCACCGTCTGTCGTTCGTTGGCGATGCGCCGGAACCGGATCCGGCGGACGGGGAAGTGATTGTGGACGTGCTGAAGGCCGGAATCTGCGAAACCGATCTCCAGATCGTGAAAGGCTACATGGGGTTCCAGGGAATTCTCGGACATGAATTCGTCGGGGTCGCCCGCAGCGGCCGTCTGGCCGGACGCCGTGTCACCGGAGAAATCAACTGTCCCTGCGGACAGTGCTCCACCTGCCGGGCCGGACGGCCCCGTCACTGCCCGGAGCGCACCGTGCTGGGGATCCAGAACCGCAATGGCGCGTTCGCCGATCGTCTGGCTCTGCCGGAATCCTGTCTGCACGCTGTTCCCGATTCCATACCGGACGCATTCGCCGTGTTCACGGAACCGGTGGCCGCAGCGTGCCGCATTCTGGAACAGCGTCTTGTCGATTCGTCGGATTCGGTTCTCATTCTGGGAGCCGGACGGCTGGGCAGTCTGTGTGCTCAGGTACTGCAGCCTGAGTGCAGCCGCCTGCGTGTCGTCGGCCGTCATCCTGCGAAGCTGCGGGTTCTGGCGGACTGCGGAATCGAAACGATCGACCTGGCTGCGTTCACCCCCCGTGCTGTCGACGACGTTGTGATCGACTGCACGGGATCGGCCGATGGTCTGAAGCTGGCCATGCAGTGTGTGCGTCCCTGCGGGACGCTTGTGCTGAAGACAACGGTTGCGGCTGAGCAGAATGTGTGGATGTCGCGCGCGGTGATCGATGAAATACGGATTGTGGGATCCCGCTGCGGACCCTTTGAACCGGCTTTGCAGCGCATAGCGGACGGGCATCTGCAGCTTGCTCCCCTGATCTCAGCCACCTACGATATCGAGCAGGTGGCGGCCGCCTTTCAGAAATCAGCAGAACGCGGTGTGCTGAAGGTTCAGCTGAACATCGGAACCACGGGATGAGGTGTCCACACGGGCTGTTCCGATTCCGGCGACCGGCCCGGTCGCCGGGCCGGCGGGGTGTTTTCCTGATACGGTGCGCGTCCGTCGCTGTCGTTCTGGCGATGGGAGCATGTGCCGGTCCGGCTGCTTCCGCACAGGACGATGCCCGTCTTTCGGATGTAGAACTGCGCCGCCGGGTGCGGCAGGCGATCCAGAACGGGACGGCCTGGCTGCGGCGGACGGAACGCAACGGCCGGTGGCCTGTCACCGTATCGCACTATTCCGAATGCCACGCCGGGATGACGGCTCTGGCCGTTCTCGCCCAGATCAACTGCGACATTCCGATCGATGCGCCGCCGGTGGCCCGCGGACTGGAATTTCTCCGGCGGGTGCGGCCATCCGATCTGCAGTTCGGCGTTTATGAAGCGTCCCTGATCGTGATGGCTCTGGCAGCCGCGGACGACGGCAGCGGACGGGATCTGGACCGCATCCGCCGCTGGGCCGTTCGGCTTCAGGAATCTCAGATCACCGCCGGCATCAATGCGGGCCTGTGGCCCTATGATCTGGCCGGTTTCTCGACCGGTCGCGAAGGCATGGACCGCAGCAATGGTCAGTTCGCTGTGCTGGCGCTGCGGGATGCCGCCTATCTGGGAGTCGACATTGATCCGGAGGTCTGGAAACGTGTTCAGATTCAGTGGGATCAGGGACAAAATCCGGACGGCGGCTGGGGGTATCGTCCGCCGGGAGCCGCCGGCGGACGATCGCCGTCAACCGGCAGCATGACGGCAGCCGGTCTGGCCACGGTGGCCATCACCACGCGGATGATTCCGGACGATTCCGATGTGGACCATGAAGGCCGGGCCGACTGCTGCCGCATCCATCAGCCTCCGGAATCTCTGGTGCGCGGCCATGCGTGGCTGAGCTACCGTGCTCCGTTTTCCATTCGCCGCAATCCCGGGCACACCGCGTGGCATTTCTATTATCTGTACGGACTGGAACGGGCCGGACGGCTGACGGGAGTCCGCTTTTTCGGCGATCACGACTGGTATCGGGCCGGTTCCCGCATGCTGGTCAGTCCGGGCCGCCAGAATCCCGATGGAAGCTGGACGACGATCACCGGCTTCGAACAGGATCCGGTCCTGACGACATCGTTCGCGCTGCTGTTTCTGTCCAAGGGACTGTCGCGCATTGTCGTCAACAAACTGGATTACACGTCCACCCGGGCACGTGAAGATCCGGGCGGTGACTGGAACCGGCACTATCTGGACATTCCCAATCTGATCGACCACATCGACACGCTGCCCGGCTGGCCGCCGCGTCTGAACAGCCAGGTTCTGACTCTGAGCCGGCTGGAGGAAGACACGGCCGTTCTGGACATGAACCAGGCTCCCGTGCTGTACATTTCCGGACGCGACGCACCGGCATTCAGCGACGATCACGTGCGCTGGTTTCGCGAGTACATCGATCAGGGCGGCTTCATTTTCGCTCAGGCCGCCTGTACGGACGGCACCTTCGACGCCGGCATCCGGCAGCTTGTGCGCCGCATGTTTCCCGACGGAGAAGCGTCGCTGAAACGTCTGGAACCGGATCATCCCGTGTTTCGCAGCGAGTATCTGCTGCAGAGCACGGGGATGGAACTGTACGGCGTGGACTTCGGATGCCGCACACCGTTCATGTATTCTCCCGAAGACCATGCCTGTTACTGGCACCGGTGGATGCGTCAGCCGCCTCGTTCCCGTTCCACCAGCCTGACACAGCGGATCGAACGCAGCATGCGGCTGGGTGTGAACGTGATCGCTTACGCCACCGGCCGGGAGCCTCCCGAAAAACTCAATGAACTGATGGAACCGAAGGAACGCATCGAGCAGGCCGCCCGCAGTGTCACGGAGATCGCGCAGCTGCGTCACAGCGGCGGGTGGGAAACGGCTCCGCGGGCCGTCAGCAATCTGCTGCAGGCTCTTCAGGAGAATTTCGGCACTGCGGTGTCCACAGCACCCCGATCGGTGCCGGCCGTGCTGGAAGAAATGAGTCGGTTTCCGCTGCTGTACATGCACGGACGCTACGGTTTCCGGTTCAGCGAGGTCGAAATCCAGGCACTTCGAGATTATCTCAGCCGTGGCCCGGTGCTGATTGCCGATGCCTGCTGCGGATCAGAACGTTTCGACCGCAGTTTTCGCGAACTGATGAACCGGCTTTATCCGGACCATCCGCTGGAACCCATTCCGGCCGGTCATGAGATGTTTCAGCGGAGCACCGGTTACGATGTGACGACGGTTCGGCGGCGACGAACGCTGCCTGCCGCGGAATCCGCTTCCCTGCGGACGCAGATCGAATCCGGACCGCCGCTGCTGGAAGGAATCCGCATCAACGGTCAGTACGTGGTCATCTACAGCCGCTACGATCTGAGCTGCGCGCTGGAAAACCAGGCGTCTCTGGCCTGTGACGGATACGTGACCGAAGACGCCGTGAAACTGGCTGTGAACATCGTGATGTATGCCCTGTTTCGGCAGCTTGTCACCGTGGAACCGGCCGGTTCCTGACCGGGGCCGCTGAGAGCGGCCCGGTGTGTCGACCACCCGCCCTGGCAGATGGCGGTCTGCGCCATGGAGAAGCTGTCCGCGCAGGCAGCAGGCCGGTTTCTGAAGAAACCGGCCGCGACACAGTGTGCAGAAGTGGCGTCTTCGTTTGATGTCCGCCGCAAACCAAAGAAACATGCGGACAGGCAGCCCGCCGCCGATCAGAAGATATCCAGCAGAAAATGGTGGCCTTTGTGGTACGGTTTTTCGGACGGGTAGAAGTTGTACCAGGACTGGTTGTACACGGGAATCTGCATGGACGGCGAATAGCGGTAGTACATGTGATCGTACTGCTGCGGCTGCCGGAACGAATGCGGATAGTAGACGTACGGGTAGTTGTAGAACCGCTGCCAGTCGGCCGGCTGCCCGGGCGAAGCGGCGTCTGCCCGGCCGGCAGTTCCGGCAAGAACGGCCGCTGCCAGCAGGGCCGCGGGTACGACTCGTTTCAGCATGAATGGTCTCCGAGTGTCAAAGCCGGAATCGGTGGATTCGCCGGGCGGACCTGATCGAGTACGGGGGACTTCTCGGCCAGCGAACCAGGGACAACCGAAGTTGTCTTAGTCGCCCCCGGAAACAGACAGTCCGGTTCGCTGGGCCGAGGTCGTCTCTTCTCCCCGTCCGCCGCAGCGGACAAAGACATTCGACTCAGCGGCAGAAGATGCCGTTTGCAGGAGTCGAATGCGTCCCTTCCCTCGGCTTCATTTATCGACCGTCCGATCCCGCAGGTTCAGTACTTTCCGAAGAATCGGCACAGTCGGATCTCCATTCTTTCCGTCAGCCGTCCCGCCTGGTCGGAAGCAGAAACGGCCCATGACCGACCGGCGGTCAGATGCCGAGCTGATCGACGATGTGTTTTCCGATGTTCAGAGAAGCCGTGGCCGCCGGCGACGGGGCATTGCACACGTTGAGCACTCGATGAGTTCGCAGGATGAGAAAGTCATCGACAAGCTGTCCGGATGGTTCCAGAGCCTGGGCGCGTACACCGGCAGGAGCCGCCACCAGATGTTCGGCGCGGATGTCGGGGACCAGCCGCTGCAGAGCCCGGACGAACGCGCTGCGGGACAAAGACCGCCAGATCTCTCCCAGACCCGTTTTCCAGTACCGGAGTGCCAGACGCCGAAAACCCCGGTACGCCAGAGATTCCTGCAGATCCCGCAGGCTGATGGTCTTCCAGGAATAACCTTCCCGTGCCAGAGCGAGAACGGCGTTCGGCCCGCATTCGACTCCGCCGCCGATCATCCGTGTGAAGTGCACGCCCAGAAACGGCAGCCGCGGATCCGGCACGGGATAGATGAGGGACCGGCAGAGATGATGGGCCTCGCTGGTCAGTGTGAAGTATTCGCCCCGAAACGGCACGATCTGCTCCTGCAGTTCCTGTCCGGACAACCGGGCCACCCGATCACTGTACAGGCCGGTGCAGTTGATGACCTGACGGGCGGACAGAACGGCATCATCCGTGACGACATCGACGCGGTCAGTCGACTGTTTCAGGTCCGTGACACGGCAGTTGAGTCGAATGTCGACGCCGTGTTCGCTGAGCTGCCTGGCCAGTTCATGGCAGACTCCCGGATAGTCGACGATGCCGGCTTCCGGCACGTGAATCGCCTGGATTCCGGCCGCGTGCGGTTCCAGTTCCGCCAGCCGCCGCCGATCGATCTTTTCGCAGCGGACTCCGTTGCGAACGCCGCGTTCGTAAATCGTCTGCAGCGCCGGGAGCTGCGATTCGTCCGTGGCGACGATGACCTTGCCCGTCTGTTCCCAGGCCACGCCGAACCGGGTGCAGAAATGTTCCAGAGCCTGTTTTCCTGCGCGGCAGTTGCGTGCCCGCAGCGATCCGGGACGGTAATAGATGCCCGAATGGATGACGCCCGAATTCCGTCCCGTCTGATGACTGGCCAGAACCGGTTCCTTTTCCAGAAGAACGATCTTCAGGTCCGGATGACGCTGCATCAGCTGCCAGCCGGTGGCCAGGCCGATGATGCCGCCTCCCAGAATCACCACATCAGGACTGGACATATCGCACAGTGTCGTGGCCGGATCGAAAAAGTTCAGAGCCGCAGGTGGTCGGCCATGTCAGCGGCCGACATGACATAACTGACATAGAACGGCCCGAATTCCGCGTACTTCGCTGAGGCCCGGTCGAAGCGCATGCTGTAAACGATGTCCTTGATGTGTTCGGGAGCCCGGGACCACAGCGTGACCCCCCATTCCCAGTCGTCGAAGCCGGTGGATGCCGTGATGAGCTGGGAGACGCGGCCGGCGAACCGAATGCCGGATGTCGCATGCTCGGCCATCAGAGCACTGCGCACACTGAACGGCTCCAGGTACCAGTTGGCTCCCGGAATGCGAATCTTGTTCATCGGGTAGAACGTCACCACCGGAAAGGGAGGAATCTCCGGATACAGTCGCTGCTGATTCATAGCCGGCAGCCGCTGTTCATAGGCCCGCACTTTCGCCTGAAAAGCCGGATCGTCCGGGCTGTCGCCTTCCCGCTGCAGGCGTTCGGCATACTGTTCCACCGACGGCACGTATTCAGACACCTCCGTGATGGACACAAAGGAATACGTGGGTTCCAGGGCCGCTCCAATGGCACAGCTCCGCAGCCGCTGAACCACGGCATCGATCTTCAGCGGATCCGGATCCATCATGATCAGGCAGAAATCGGCCGCATGGCCGGACACCACGGAACTCTGAAGCCGCTTTGGAGCCTGTTCAGCCTGCGGATCGAGAATGTCCGTCAGTTCTGCCCGGCCCTGTTCGCGCCGCTGATCCGACAGGGATTCCAGAACGGCCTGATCGATGCGGTAGTAAATGTGCAGACAATGCCAGCCTTCGCTCATCCGAATCGTCGGATCCGGCAGACTGGCGGGAGCATGAGGGCGATTCACGAAACGGGCCTCTGGGAAAAATGGTCCGAAAAATCCGGGTGACAATTCTGCCGGCTGCCGGCAGACCGGCCTGGGCGACATGCGCCGCGGCAGCAGACCGCAGAATGCCATATTAGTGCAGCCCGGTGCTTCCTGCACGCCTTCCGGAACCGGTTACAGGGAATCGGAAACGGCGTCCGGACGGACAGACGAACAGGCGGCGGTTTGCCCGGAGCGGTCCTGGCGGCGGCGCGTTTTCCGGATTCGTGCGCTGCCGGACATTCCGGCCCCGTTCTACCGGTGTTCCGCCAGAATCTGTTCGTAGATGCTTCGTGCCTTCTGATACGCCGCCTGGGCGTCCGTACGTTCGTCTTCCCGAATCTGATTCTTTTTCGATTTCCAGCACTGATCCACAGCGCGGATGCACCATTCGGCACTGCGCCGCCGGGCACGAATCGGCTCACCATTCACATGCACGAAAATCGGATTCGTGTGGCACGATCCCAGAATGCGCACGGCGATCCACGACGACTGCCGCACATCGATTTCAATGTCCCGGAACGGACGGATCCGGCCGTCCGCGGTGAGCCGATGAGTGGACCGGACTTCGCCGTTGACGATCACTTCGACCAGCACGTCGCGGGAATCGCCGATACGGGCCCGTTCCACGTGCCAGTACGGTTTTTCATCCAGCCGCCGGGACCGGATCGCTTCGGTCTCCGCCGTCGGCGTTTCTTCCAGCAGAGCCGCCGCATCGAAACTGACCCGGACGGTGCCGGGTTCAGAAAGATCGACACGGCTGATTCCCTGCGGCCCGGGCTCACCGACTCCCAGTCCGTTCACCTGAAAATTCGGCAGGTGACTGAGTCCGTCGCCGCAGTAGCTGCGTCCGTCCTTCAGACCGTGCACCCATGTTTCGTAATCCAGGTCACCCTCATCCAGTTTCACGTACACGCGCCCCAGCCCCACCCGGTCGCCGTAGATGCAGGGAAAATCCGTTTCTCCGCTGATGCGTGTGGTCATGCCGCAGTTGAGCGTGTGGTACCAGATGTTCAGTTCCCAGATGACGGGAGTGTCCACCGCGGAAATGAAATCGCACACCCCCAGTGCGGTTGTCACGATGTATTCGTTGGCACCGATTCCGTCGAAACGCGGCATCGCATCGTCAGGCAGCGTGTCGGCACACTTTCCGGGCCAGGTGTTCGGATCGGCCGACCGATCACGAAACTGCCGGGATCCGTCCGGCATCACATCCGGCAGCATCAGCCCCCAGCCGCTGTGGCTGTATCCGGCCACTCCGCCCTGATCGATCGTCCATTTCAGAATGGGATATGTCCAGCTCGGCCAGTCCTCCAGCGACTGCGTGCCGGGATAATCGTCTTCCGACAGATTCAGCAGGCACAGATGTCCCGCATGTCCGGATGGAAATCCGCTGACTTCCACGTCGTACCGCATGAGGTATCTGTCGGTCGACAGACGGTGTACGTCGCCTTCGAAGAATTCCTTTTGAGCGTACCAGCACGGCCCCCAGCTCAGCACACAGCCGACATTCAGATCCTCACCCAGAATGTGCCGCATCATGTCTTCGGGACCGACGCCTTCGGTAGGACTGTCGTAGTGAGCGCACCCGGCGGCATGCACATGGTGATCGCCCGAATACCAGCCCAGATCGGCCAGATGGATCCAGCGCTTCAGATGGAATTCTTCCTCGTGTTCCGCAGCATCCGGGACGCGGATGGTGCGCGTCTGAGGAATGTATTCCGGACCACGGCCCGTGGTCACCGTGTACTCACCGGGCGGCAGCAGAACGGTTTCTCCGTCGCTGCGGTAGATCTGATGGTGAAAGAAGAAATCGGGAGCCAGCCGCCGCGCCGCGTGCGGATACACGCGCTGCTGGCTGTCGCGAATGACGAACGATGCCGTGGTGGGGCTGCCGTCAACGTCCTTCACGCCCAGCTTCACTCTCACAGCCGGCCGACAGTCGAACAAAATGGGAACGGCGTTGCGAAAACCGAGATCCTGTGTGCCCTGCCCCACATGAAAGGTCAAAGTCGCTTCCCGCGGACCGGCGTCGCGGCTGTACAGCAGCAGCACGCGGTATTCGACGGTCAGCCCGGAAAGAGTGGGAGTCATCGGCTGGCGGTTCAGCATGGACAGATCGAGAAACCGGTCCGGGATTTCACTGGCGTCCACCAGTTTCTGTTCCTGCTGCGGACGCTGCCGCGGATGTTTCCCCTTCATGTAAACGGGGGCCGCATTGGGGCTGTCGGCCACCAGCACCGGATTGATTCCCGCTTCGTTGTGAACCTTGACCAGAAACGCTCTCCAGCCCTGCTGAATGAGCTGTGGGGTTGCCGGACCAACGGCCACCTTGACGCGGCTTTCCGGGTTGATGTGCACCTGAACCAGGCACAGCGGGTCGAGCAGTTTCTGAATGGCGCGCACCGCCTGGCGGTCGTCCGGAATTCGGGCGATCTGTTCCAGCCGCTGAACCATCGATTCGTCCAGTGGTTCTCCCGCGAACCGCAGGGCCTCCACCAGCCGATTCACGGCGGCTGAAAGAGGCTGCCGTTCGACGTCGTCGACGACAGTCAGTTCACCGGACCAGGCGGCGCTCTGGAAAATCCCGAGAAAACCAGCCGCCATGGCCACGGCGACGAACGGGCGAACAGATATCATAACGGCCTCCACAGATATCTCAGCGGGATCAACGGCAGCCGGCCTTCCCGCACGGTTTCTTTCATGCTGCGGCGTTTCATGCTACGGCTGCTCCCGCCGGATCTCAAGCAGTCCGTGTTTCTGCTGTGGCCCCGGTCGCGGGACCAGGTCCGGCTGCTGAAGCATGTCCGCGGATCTCCGGATCCTTCATCCGACCGAGTTTGCACACCACACCACACCGATGCCATCACGAAAACTGCACGACGGACGCCAGGACGGTCTGACGCCCCTGGCCAGTCTCAGCCTGGACAGCACCCGGTCTTTTTCCGATCTGCTGAACGCCATGGCCCGCACGGCTTTTTCCGGCCGGTCGCTCGGGGAAGCCGCCGACATTCTCACCGACATGTTCGCCGACACGGACTGCGGTGTGGTCCTGACGGTTTCCGGAGCCATGACGGTGGCCAAACAGGGACGCATCATCTGCGATCTCATCGACCGCGGCTGCGTGCAGGCAGTGGTGGCCACCGGCGCCCTGATCGCTCACGGTCTGACCGAATCGATCGGTCGGATCCATTATCGGGCCGATCCGAATCACAGCGACGAAGAACTGTATGCCAAAGGCTACAACCGCATCTACGACACGCTGGAACTGGAAGCCAGCCTGAACGACCTGTCGACGATGGTCGAACAGATTCTTTCCGAAGAACCCTGCCCCGACAGCGGCTGGTCGTCTGCGGAATTCTGCCGGGTGGTCGGACGCCGTCTTGCCGACGCCGAATCCGAACCCGGCATTCTGCGCAGTGCCTGGAAACAGAACGTTCCCGTATACATTCCGGCATTCACCGACAGCGAACTGGGGCTGGACGTGGCCACCTGGGCGATCTGTCAGGCCGTGCGTCAGGCCGGCCGACAGGACCTGAGTCTGGCGGACGCGTTCCGCCGTGTGCCGCCGTTCAATCCGTTTCTCGACCTGTCGGACTACGCGCAGCACGTATCGCGGTTTTCCCGGCTGGGAATTTTTACCATCGGCGGCGGCGTGCCCCGCAACTGGGCGCAGCAGGTCGGTCCGTTTCTGGATGTGGCCAACGAACGCGCCGGAACGTCCTTCGATGTCCCGCAGTTTCGCTATGGAGTGCGCATCTGTCCGGAACCGGTTCACTGGGGAGGACTTTCCGGCTGCACGTATTCGGAAGGGGTGAGCTGGGGCAAGTTCGTCAGCCCTGCGGACGGAGGCCGGTTTGCCGAAGTGTACGCCGATGCGACACTCGTGCTGCCGCTGCTTGTCAAGGGCGTGTTCGAACGACTGGACGGTGCGGCCTGAGACGAACGTTCGGCGATGCCAGCCCCCTTCAGCCGGTCGCATCCGAATCGGAACCTGGCGGCGATTCGGTCCGAACAATGACGGGCAGCCGGTCGGAATCCGGCCGCACTCCGTGCGGGTAGCCGCCGCGGAATGTGAGCAGAGGCTGAAAGCAGTGTTCGAGTTCCGTCAGCAGACCGGTCACGTCGATTCCGCGGAACACCGGTTCGAAGGCCTGCAGATAAGCCACACTCGTTCCGTACATCCGCACGGCGCCGCCCGCGTTGCCTTCTTCGAAATGATGCAGGCTGACGGCGGCGTGAATGAGGCCCTGGAAAAACGTTTTTTCGGGACCATGGCAGTCCATCCAGAGATCTTCCCAGACATCGTGGCAGGCGAAGAATTCCCCGGCATTGAACAGGCGGATGCCTTCGTCCAGGCGGGCATCGGCGGAATCCGGCGTTCGTGTCATGGCCGATTCCTCCGCGGGCGCCAGTTGTGAGAATTCAGGAGCGAAGGCGACATCACCATTTTCCTGTCACGTTCGACAGCCTACATTTCCGGCAGGGAGTGATGTCATGAGATCCATGCTGCGAACGATGATTCTCGCCGTCGCTCTGCTGAGCGGAACAGGCATTCTGCCGGCCGGGTCGTCTTCCGTCCAGGCCTGTCCCAACTGCAAAGCGGCGAACGAAACCGATCCGCTGCGGCCAAAGGCCTACATGTACAGCATTCTGTTCATGATCGCCATGCCCGCCACGATCTTCACAGGGTTCTCACTGACGTTCTGGCGTCTGTCCCGTCAGGCCCGGACGCAGCAGGACGCGATCGAGGAATCCGACCGGCATCTGCTGTCTGACGGCGATCCGTCACCGGACACGCACAGCGGCTGACGGTTCGTGACAGCCATGGTTCCCGACACGCCGGACTGGGTCCGCGACGCCGTCTTCTATCAGATCTTTCCGGATCGATTCGCCCGCAGCCGGCACAGCGATTCCATACCGTATCTGGAAGACTGGGACGCGCCGCCCACGCCGCACGGATTCAAAGGCGGCGATCTGTACGGAATCTGCGATCGGATCGACTATCTGACCGATCTGGGTGTCACGGCTTTGTATCTGTGTCCGATCTTTTCGTCGGCATCCAATCATCGCTATCACACCTACGACTACTTTCAGGTCGATCCGCTGCTCGGCGGCAACGATGCCCTGCGACAGCTTCTGGACGTATGCCACGAACGCGATATCCGGGTCGTTCTGGACGGCGTGTTCAATCATGCCAGCCGCGGATTCTGGCCGTTCCATCATGTGCTGGAATGCGGTGGTGCGTCTCCCTATCGCGACTGGTTCCATTTCGATCCGGACCGACTCAGCGGAGCCCGGCCGTTTCAGCCCTATCCGGCCGATTCGGCAGCCGAAGCTCTGGCCCGCGGCGTTCCCAGCCGGGAAGCGATCGGGTATTCCGCGTGGTGGAATCTTCCGGCTCTTCCGAAATTCAACACGGACTGCCCGCAGGCCCGGGAATACCTGCTGACGGTTGCGGAACACTGGATCGATTTCGGCATCGATGGATGGCGGCTGGATGTGCCCAACGAAATCGACGACGACGATTTCTGGCGGGAATTCCGCAGACGCGTTCGTGCGATCCGCCCGGATGCGTACATCGTGGGAGAAATCTGGGGCGATGCGACCCGCTGGCTGCATGGCGACATGTGGGACGGTGTGATGAATTATCAGGCCACCGCCGCGTGTCTGGGATTTTTTGGAGGGCCGCGGCTGGATCTGGATCTGGTCCGGCGTCCGTCGTCTTTTCACCATGTGCGGCCGCTGACAGCTTCCGAGTTCGCTGAACACATCGCGCATCTGCTGACGTGTTATCCTTCTGAAGTCACAGCCAGTCAGCTGAATCTTCTGGACAGCCACGACACGCCCCGATTTCTTACCGGATGCCGCGGCGACCGGGCCGCCCTGAAAATGGCGTGGCTGTTTCTGTGTCTGTTTCCCGGCGCTCCGTGCATCTACTACGGTGATGAGGTCGGGCTGGCCGGTCGGGAAGATCCCGACTGCCGCCGCGGATTCCCCTGGGACCCGGACCGGCAGGATCAGGATCTGAAGCAGTGGTATCGGCAGTGCATCGCCTGGAGAAAACAACTGACCGCGTTTCGCCGCGGTCCGCTGTCTGTGACGGTTTACGGCGATCACGTGGTGGGACTCACGTCGGCCTCCGATCGATCCGTGGCCGTCGTGTTCAACGCGGGAGACGACACTCGGACGGTCGATGTGAGTGCATCCGCAGACATTTCGGAACCGGTTGAGATTCCTTCACGGTCGGCAGTTCCCCTGGGATTGTCGTCATGAAGGCCGGCCGCCGACGTTCACAGCGGCCGCTGCGCGGCATGTCGATCGATCATGGCCCCGTTTTCGGCTCTCCGTCACTGGACGGTGAAGGGCGACCGGGGGATGCCTGCGGGGGACGGCGTGTCTGAATCCGGTGCATCGGCGGCGGCCCCTGAGCGGACTCAGAGAACCGAGCTGATTCTGCACAGTCATCTGGGACGCCGGATTTTCGTTCTCGCACTGCCCACTCTGCTGCAGCAGCTTCTGACGTTCTGCGTGGGACTGTTCGATACCTGGCTCAGCGGCCGCATCGACGCGGCCGCCACGTCGGCCATCGGCATGGCGGCCTACATCGGCTGGCTGGCCGGGCTGTTCGTGAGTACGGTGGCGATCGGCACGACGGCGCTGGTCGCCCGGCATCTGGGAGCCGGGCAGCAGAATGAAGCCGGAAAGGTGCTGCATGTGGCTCTGGTCGCCGGCCAGGCCGGCAGCGCCGCGCTGTCCGTGTTTCTGTATTTCATGGCGCCGGTATTCGTGGCGGCCTTCGGGCTGGAAGGCGCCACGGCGACGGTTGGTCTGAACTATCTGCGTCTGGATGCCGTTGGTCATGTCCTCACGGGAACCACGCTGGTGGGCGCTGCGGCGCTGCGCGGTTCCGGCGACATGGCCCGGCCCATGCTGGTGCTGGGATTCATCAATGTTCTGAACATCCTTCTGTCGAGCTGTCTGGTGTACGGCGTTGGGCCGGACAGTCCGCTGGCTGCGTCGCAGCAGTGGGTTCCCGCACTGGGCGTGTACGGAATCGCGGCCGGGACCGTTCTGTCGCGCATCGGCGGTGGCCTGATGATGGGCCTGGTTCTGATGACAGCTTCCGGCCCTCTGAAACTGAAGCTGTCCCGGCTGCGGCCGGATCGGGCGATTCTGCAGCGTCTGTATGTTCTGGGACGGTATGCGGCCGCGGACAATCTGATCAACTGGCTCGGCCAGTTCAGTTTTCTGATCATCATTCGTCATGTGACGGGCATGCCCTTTTCGGCGGACGTGATTTTCGCCGCTCACATGGTGGGGCTGCAGGTGGAAGCAGTCACTTACCTGCCGGCCATCGCCTGGGGGCAGTCGGCCGCCGCCGTGATCGGACAGTGCCTGGGGGCTCACAGGAACCGGCGCGCGGTCCAGGCCGGGTGGACGGCGGTCGTTCAGTGCTGCCTGCTGGGAATTGTCGTGACGATCGTGTTCTGGTTCGGCGCCGAAACGATCTACCGTGTGATGCACACGGATCCTCAGGTCGCGGCAGCCGGCGGCTTTCCCTTTCGGGTGATGGCTTTGTTCCAGATTCCCCTGATGGTGTTTCTGGTGCTGAAGTTCGCTCTGTACGGAGCCGGGGACACGCGGTGGCCCATGATTTCCACGGTTGCCGGAACGCTGATGCTGCGTCTGCCGCTGGCCTGGCTGCTGGGCGTGCATCTGCACCTGGGACTGCTGGGGGCCTGGACGGGCATGTTCATCGACATCAGCGGCCGGGCGGTTCTGCTGAGTGCCCGTTATGCCGGCCGCCGCTGGCTGCGGCGCCGAATCTGAAGCGGCACGTCGGGAATGGATCTGTGTGTGCCGAATGGAAACGCACCGGGCCGGTCCCCGACTGCGGTGCCGGTGCATGCTGTTGTCACGGAAAACAAAGTGGTGCCGCCCGGTCGCGGGACGAGTGGACCATGAGGGCGGCACCACGGGGGTCTGTCGTCTGCGGAACCAGGCAGACGGCCTGGGTTCCGGATGTTCGTCACGGCGCTGCGGCAGCCAGCGGCTGTTTCGCGGCCGCGACGATTTTCACGCGACCGGTCATGGCCCCCTGCCGAACATGGTTTTCAATGACTCGTTTGGCAGACTGCGAAATCCGCTGTCCTTTGGACAGCAGAAGCATCCCATTGCGGCCGTGAACGTCTTCTGCCAGCACCATGCCTTCTTCCAGATCATCCACATCGATCTCCTCCGCTTCCGTCTGACGTTCCTCCTCAACGAAGCGGATCAGAGCTTCGAAAATGTCTGTCTCGAACGACGCGCTCTGTTCCCGCAGTTCATTCAGGGCCAGAACAGGTGACCCCGTCCGTTGTTCGGCGCTGTCGAATTCCAGCGCCAGTCGCAGGATCTGGGCTTTGCGTTCCGTGTCCCGCGAATCGGCGGGCCGGCAGTCACCGCTCTGGCGGGCGATGATGTCCGCGACTCGTTCCAGACGGGGGATGTGACGAATGAGACTGCCGGCTCGTTCCGGATGCCGGTTGAACAGGCTGTGTTCTTCGGCCGTCAGTTCCTGACCGGAAAACTTCTTTTCCAGCAGAGCCGCCGGAAGGGTCACGCAGCCCAGAGAGGACAGCATGGACGCGATTTCCAGCTCCCACTGATCCGAAATCGTCATGCGTTTCAGAACACCGTCGACAATGGTTCTGACCCGTGTCGACTGCCCGAATGCCAGCGGGTTCACCAGTGACAGGATATCCGCGAGCACCTGCACGCTGCCGTGCAGTGTTCCTTCCACAAGCTCCCGCTCAGCCGTCACCAGGGCGTACTGCTGCAGCCCGGCGCGCAGGGCCGCAGCCATGTCTTCGTTGCGGCATGGCTTGGCGAGAAAACGAAAGATGTGACCTTCGTTGATGGCTGCGATCGTTGTGTTCAGTTCGGCAAAACCGGTGAGCATGATGCGGACTGTATCGGGAGATGTCTCCCGCACACGCCGCAGCAGTTCGACTCCGTTCATTTCCGGCATCCGCATGTCGGAAACCACGACAGCAAACGGACCGTCCGTCTCCAGCAGTTCCAGCGCCTGTCCCGGCCCCAGCGCCGCGGTGATATCGAATTCGTCATCCAGATGCCGGACAAGACCTTTGATGAGTTTTTCGTCGTCGTCCACCAGGAGAATACGCTCGTCAGACACAGATCTTCTCCTTTTCCTCACTGTATTGTTCGTCTTCGGCGGCGATCTGATCACGCCAGCTTTGCAGTCGGTTCAGAAACGCGTCCAGCGATGCTTCCGGTGCTCCGGCCGTTTCCGCGATCTGTCCGTCGCCACCGTGTGCGATCCAGTTGGCAGCAAACACGATTTCGCTGGGCGTTCCGGCCTGGATGCAGACTTCCGGTGTGTGATGAGCGGCCACCGTTTCGATGATCGATTCGGGCAGTCCCCACAGTTCCAGCAGATACGCGCCGATTCCCGAATGCGATGCGCCGAATTCCAGCAGCTCCAGCTGCCATTCCGGAACGTCCGCGTCTTTTGCCTGACGCTGAATGTTCCGATAGCGGTCGCCGAATGCATTCAGCAGCACGATTTTTCCGATGTCATGCAGCAGTCCGGCGGAAAAAATCATGTTTGCCGTCTGAGAATCCAGTTTTTCCAGACGGGCCAGCCGGCGGGCGAATTCCGCCACGTCGAAGGAATGCTGAAACAGGCGGGCAGCCGCATCGGCTGTGTTCTTCTGGTCCCCGGAAAACACCTTCAGCGAAATGGCCAGCGATCGAATGAGATCGACGCCCAGAACCGACAGGGCACGTTCCACATCAACGATTCGGCTGCGCATGCCGAAGATGGCCGAATTGGCCAGTTGCAGCATTTTCGCGCACAGAACCGGATCCTTCGACACGATCTTCGCCAGCGACGCCGAAGTACACCGATCCGATTCCAGTTCCGTGTTGATTTCCGTCACCACATCAGGAAGAGACGGGATGCAGTTGGCCTGCCCGATGGCGTTCAGGACCTCGGTGGATGTGATCGTATCGTGAAAAATGCGGGCCCGCCGAATGGTTTCGATGAGCACTTCGGGACTGCAGGGTTTCGCCAGATACTGGTGCATCGGACGGATCGCCCGCAGCACGGACTCGCGGTCCGCCTGACCGGACAGCACCACGCGCAGAATTCCGGGAAATTCCCGTTCTACGATTTCCAGCAGGTCCGCGCCGTCCATTTCCGGCATCCGCATGTCCGTCACCACAACGTCGTAAGCCCCGGCACGCAGTCGTTCCAGAGCCTCGGCGCCGGAAATGGCCGTGTCCACTTCCCAGTCATCGATTTCCGTGTCGATCATGCGAGACAGAGCACGAAGAATCTGTTCATCGTCATCCACAAATAAGACTCTCATACCAGCTCCTTTTCTCGTTCCGGTGTGTGATGGATTTCTGCAGTCGAACAGTCATCCGCCGCTTCAGGCAGTTCGGCCGTCGGCAGTTCGATACGAAACGTTGTTGCTTCGCCTTCTTCCACGTCGAAGGACAGGGAGCCTCCGTGTTTGTTCACGATGACAGAACGGGCGATGGCCAGTCCCTGTCCGGTTCCTTTACCGACCTCCTTGGTCGTGAAGAACGGATCGAACACCCGATCCCGGACTGATGCGGGAATGCCGCCGCCGGTATCGCGAATCGTCACCACCGCCCGGTCGTCCGAGAGTTCCGTACGCACCTGAATCACGCCTTTTTCGAAATCTCCCTTGGCGACGCGGTCGGCAATGGCATGGGCCGCGTTGACAATGATGTTCAGAAACGCCTGGTTCAGTTCGGAACCGAACGCAGGAATCGTCGGCATCTGCGGGTCCAGGTCCGTCAGAACGTCGGCCACATATTTCCATTCGTTGCGGGCCACTGTAATGGTGGATTCCAGAATGTGGTTGAGGCAGACATGTGTTTTTTCTCCGCCGCCGGGGTGCGAAAATTCCTTCATGGCTGCCACGATGCGCGAAACCGCTTCCACCCCTTCCACCGAATCGGCCAGGGCTTCGGAAATCTGTTCGAGTGAAGAGCGGACTTTGGCCGGCTTCATGCAGCCGACCACCTCGCGACGGGCGGCGGCAGCTTCCTCGTCACCGACGGATTCATCAACGATGATCGGCAGCACGTCGAGAGGCTGCTTCAGCCGCTGAAGAGTCTTCGAAACAAAACGCACATTGTCTCCGATGTACTGCATGGGCGTGTTGATTTCATGGGCCACGCCGGCCGCAAGCTGCCCCACCGATTCCAGACGCTGGGCCTGATCGAGCTGCGACTGCATGAGTTTCTGTTCGGTGATGTCATCCGCCAGAATCAGCCGGCTTCCCGATGAAGAGTCGTTCTGGATGGGACACACCCGCAGCGCCACGGTACGCCGGCCGCCCGCATCGTCGCAGAACTGCAGTTCGTGCCGTGTCGATTCTTCCGGAACCGCATTCGCCATCAGGGAGGAAACCGCATCCGGCTCTTCCCAGGAAATCGCCAGGTCCGTGAAGCTGCATCCGGATGCCTGTTTTTCAGAAATGCCAAACAGTTCGGCCGCTGCAGAATTCCAGCGGGCGACCCTGCCTTCGGTGTCCAGGCTGATCAGGGCGGTGGTGAGCGATTCCAGAAGCGTTTCCGCATTGTCGTGGGCTGCTTTCAGAGCCAGAGCCTGTTCATCGACGACGCTGGTCAGGCGGTCGAGCGTCCGGCTGGCCTGTTCCAGCAGTCGCCGTTTTTCGCACAGACTGGTGGCCAGCTGAATGACTTCGATCTGGTCGAACGGTTTTTTCAGAACCAGAAGTTTGTCGGTCATTCCAAGCTGTTCGGCGATTTCATCCCAGCTGTGGTCCGAAAACGCCGTGCAGATGACGACCTGCAGATGGGGATCGGCCTCCCAGAGATGACGAATGGTTTCCACTCCGTCCCAGCCGGGCGGCATGCGCATATCCACGAACGCCGTTCCGAAGGGACGTTTTTCGCTGACGGCCTGACGCAGCATCTGCAGCCCTTCTTCTCCCTGAGAGGCATGCTGCAGATCGAACACCGGACGCTGACACACCGGACAACTGGTTGTGCCGAACAGTGCCGCATCCAGTTCGTCCAGGACATCATCGGCGCCCGTTTCCGAACCCAGAATTTTTCGGAAGTCGCGGTGAATGGATTCGTTGTCATCGATGACCAGAACCCGCAGATAATCCACTGTGTCGTTCGTTTTCATGATGGTTCTCCCTGCAGAGCGGCCGATTTCCGGTTGCCTACGGCCGATTTGACACGTTCTTCGTCACTCAGTTTTCCGGACAGTGGCAGTCGCAGTTCGAACTGCGCTCCTTTTCCGGAACCCTCGCTGAACACGTTCAGGCTTCCTCCCATTTCCTTTGCGGCATTGGCACTGGCATGCAGCCCGAACCCGTGCCCGTTCTTCTTGGTCGTGAAGCCATGCTGGAAGATGCGGTCCAGCGATTCCGGGGAAATTCCCATTCCGTTGTCGGCCACCGTGATGGTGATCCATTCCGCATCCGCTTCGGCCTTCAGGACAATTTCGGGACTTTCCGTGGAAGCCCCTTTGACAGCATCCTTGGCGTTCTTGATCAGGTTGATGAGGATCTGAAGGATCCGGTGTTTGTCTCCCACGAAATCCGGAAGGTCCTCGGGAATGTCCCTGCGGATTGCCACCTTGTGACTGCACAGAGACGCCTTGTTCGCAGTGAGCGCATCTTCGATCAGATCCTTCGCATTCAGTTCCTGCAGCAGCCCGGAACATGTGGCGATGGACTGCTGCACATTGACCACATCCTTGATGTGCTCGATGTTCTTCATCAGGTCCTCGAATTCCTGACTGACCTGGCTGTGCTCCTGGCTGAGTGCCTGGGTGACACGGCAGATATATTCCGGGATGTGGCGTCCCCGCGGATCGTCCCGGACGAATTCCGGAAACGTGTTTTCGTATTCCTGCAGAAGCGCCGCCAGTTTCTCCAGACTGCTCAGCCGGCTTCCGGACAACTGCGACTGAATGACGGACGCGGACACATTGACGCTGTTCAGAATGTTGCCCACGTTGTGCAGGACGCCGGTGGCGATTTCCGCCATGCCGGCCTGGCGGGACACGTCGAGGAGTTCCTGATTGAGCCGCTGCTGTTCCTGTTCGATGGCAATTCGCTCCGAAACATCTCGAATAACAGCGATGTACTTTTCATCCTGACATGCGTCATTCGGCACCGGAGCCACTTCGATTTCAGCCCAGTAGGAAGCCCCGTCCTTGCGCTGACCGGGAAGTTCGAGCCGGACTGCGGCCCGGCTTTCGAAAGCCTGCCACAGCGCACGGACATCGTCCGCATCTTCCAGGCCGCTGCCCAGAAAGGACATCACGGAACGGCCGATTACTTCGTTTTCTGCATACCCGGTGATGCGGCAGAAGGCCGTGTTCACCCACTCCACGGTGTAATCGCCACCGGTAATGATGATGGCGTTGTCGGAAAACTGAGCGACCAGGGCGAGTTTACGTGCTTCGAAAGATGTTCTTTCGAGTTCATCGAAGGCATTCTGAAGCTCTTCCGTACGCAGAGCCACTTCACCGTCCAGACTGTTTTTGACGTCTTCCAGTTCGGTGTGGCTTTCGCACAGTTCCCGCATCTTTTTCTTGACCATGACACAGCTCGGAGCCAGAAGTGCCACCTCGAAGAGCAGCCAGGCCGCATGTTCCATCCATCGCCAGGGACTCTGTGTGTCGATCCCGAAAACAGACAGCGGGTAGTAAATCCCGCGCACAATATGATCGACGGCGACAACGGCTGTCGCCGTGACAAGAATGTGCCAGTCTTTGTACATGCTCAGTAACGCCAGAGACGCGAACACGTGAAAGTGCGTTTCGACGCGTCCTCCGGACAGATGGATCAGCAGTGACGACCAGAGCACCTGGATGACTGCGATGACGTGTCGGGTGTGAGCCTGAGTGGGAAACCAGCGCATCCACAGAATGGCGACGGTGGTCAGCGACATTCCAATGAGCAGAGCCGACCACACATGGATATGCACGGCGGGAGTCTGCCCGATCCATGTCTGCGGCGACCAGAACAGGGCGAATGCCAGCCCCAGCAGGAACTGGCCGACCATCATCCATGTCATCACCCTGTGAACGCGCAGCGTTCCCTGCCGGCAGTGATCAGAAAACATCGCGTTTTCCGCATCCAGTGTGCGGCAGGAAGATTGAGTCGTCATTGTGCGATCCTTTCTTCAGGCTACAGTGAACAACCAAG
>WFTL01000164.1 GCA_015485495.1 Planctomycetaceae bacterium | reverse complement strand
GTCGGCCATTCCGGTGTCAAGCAGCTGCCGTCAGCGAGCTGCTCCATGACCCTAAAGAACGAAGTTCCAACAGTTTAGTCTTTCGAATCGGCATCACCCGCAGACAGCGAGCTGCCATTGTGACACTCCTGAGACTAACACAGAAACTGTCATTGTGGCATTCTCTGTGGGGAGTTTGGGCCCTCAGGTGGCTGCCAGAGTGGCATCTCGATCGTCTGAGGATATCTGAGTGCAAGCTGCAACCTGTTGCTTCACAGTATGTTACAAAAAATACATGAGTTCGGCATGACGAATGCTCCCGTCCCCTCATCGGACGTGGCGGTCTGAATCGGTTCACGAAGCTGTCCGGCCTGGACGCTTTCTGGCCTGGGCACACTGGCGTGGATACGGATGGGATCGCCGCGTGGTCTGTTGAGCTGTCCTGGAGGCAGTTGGCAGCCATCCGGCTCTGTCGCAGAACGAACGTGTGGACATTCGGTGGCAGTCCGGGTCCGTGTCCGTTATTCGAGTATTCGAAGCGGATGCGGCGGAAACCAGACCGGACAGAGCAGAACAGTCAGAGCAGTCAGAACTTTGGAGGATCAGCATCATGCAGGGTGAAAAGATTATCGGAATCGACCTGGGAACCACGAACTCCGTTGTTTCCGTTATGGAGGGCGGGGAACCGAAGGTGATTCCCAACCAGGAGGGATCCCGGACGACTCCCAGCGTCGTGGCCTACACGGACAAAGGGGAAACTCTGGTCGGCGACCCGGCCAAACGCCAGGCGGTCACGAATCCGTCGAACACCATCTATTCGATCAAGCGGTTCATGGGGCGGCGTCACAATGAGGTGGAATCGGAAGAGAAAATCGTTCCGTACAACATCGTGGGAGCCGACGACGACTATGTGAAGGTGAACGTGTCCGGCAAAGAATACACGCCGCCGGAAATTTCGGCTTTGATCCTGCGCAAGCTGAAAGAAGCTGCGGAAAGCTACCTGGGACATACGGTCAACAAGGCCGTGATCACGGTTCCCGCCTACTTCAACGACGCTCAGCGGCAGGCGACGAAGGATGCCGGTCAGATTGCGGGACTGGAAGTGGCCCGCATCATCAACGAACCCACAGCGGCTGCTCTGGCCTACGGTCTGGACAAGAAGCACGACGAAAAAATCGTGGTGTTCGACCTGGGCGGGGGGACATTCGACGTGTCGATTCTGGAAGTCGGCGACGAACTCGTGGAAGTGCTCAGCACCAACGGAGACACGCACCTGGGCGGTGACGACTTCGACGAAGTGCTCATCGACTACGTGGCCGATGAATTCCAGAAAACCGACGGCATCGACCTGCGCAAGGATCCGATGGCTCTGCAGCGTCTGCGGGAAGCGGCGGAAAAAGCGAAGAAGGAACTGTCCAGCCAGCAGACGACGGACATCAATCTGCCGTTCATCACGGCCGATGCATCCGGCGCCCGGCATCTGCAGATGTCCATCAGTCGGGCTCAGTTCGAAAAACTCATCGATCCTCTTGTGGAACGGTGCCGCGGCCCTGTGGAAAGTGCGCTGAAGGATGCCAGACTGGATCCCTCTCAGATCAGCGAAGTGATTCTCGTGGGAGGTTCGACCCGGGTTCCGCGGGTCCAGGCATTCGTCAGGGAGATGTTCGGCAAAGAACCCCATCAGGGCGTCAACCCGGACGAAGTGGTGTCTCTGGGAGCCGCCATTCAGGGAGGCATCATCGCCGGCGATGTCAAGGACGTGGTTCTTCTGGACGTGACTCCGCTGTCGCTGGGAATCGAAACGGAAGGCGGCATCATGACGGTGCTGGTGGAACGGAACACCACGATTCCCACAACCAAAAGCGAAACGTTTTCCACGGCGACCGACAACCAGCCGGCCGTGACGGTCCGGGTGTTTCAGGGAGAACGTCCCATGGCCGCCGACAACCGTCTGCTGGACCAGTTCGACCTGACCGACATTCCCCCGGCCCCGCGCGGTGTTCCGCAGATCGAAGTCAAATTCGACATCGATGTGAACGGCATTCTGAACGTCTCCGCAAAAGACAAGGCCACGGGCAAAGAACATTCGGTGCAGATCAAACAGTCCAGCGGTCTGTCTCCGGAAGAAATCGAACGCATGAGAAAGGATGCGGAAGCCCATGCGGCCGAAGACAAACGGAAGCAGGAACTGGCGACCGCCCGCAACCAGGCGTCGTCTCTGATTCACAGCACCGAAAAGATGCTGAAAGAGCACGCCGAGCGCCTCGACGATGCATCGAAGTCGGCCATCGAAGCTTCGATGGAAAAGGTGAAAAAAGCGGCGGAAGGCGACGACACCGCCGCGATCAACAGTGCCATCGAAGAACTGTCGCAGGCCGGCCAGGCGCTGTACCAGCACGTGGCGGCTGCGGAACAGGCTGCCGGAGGAGCCGAACCGGCCGGGGCGGCCGCGGCAGCATCCGCAGGCGGTTCGGACGACGATGTGATCGACGCCGAGTTCGAGAAAAAGGATGACTGACAGAACCGCTCGGGCGCCGTCGGGGCCTTTCGCGTTCCGACGGTGGCCGCAGGTTCCCGCGTCTCGGCGGTGTCCGGTTTGATCCGGGGGTCGGGAGACGCCTTCCGGAAGTTTCCGGCAACCATCCGGGAGCAGGGTCGTGGCGCGGCCGGCCGGTGCGATCGGTCCGCCCAGGCTGCGCCGTCCGGCGGACATGGTGGACATTCTGTGCGCCGTTCGTCAGACGCACGGGTCTGCGAAACCACATCTCAACAGCAGGGAGAAACTCGTCATGGCATTCAATCCTGAACAACTGACTGTCCGGGCCCAGCAGGCTCTGCAGCGAGCCCGCGAACTGGCAGAATCGCGTCAGCAGCGCATCATGCGCCCGCTGCATCTGCTGAAGGCTTTGCTGGACGAGTCCGACGGCATCATGTCTCCGCTGCTGCACCGGATGGGCATCGACAAAGGACGGCTGTCAGGAATCGTGGACAGCGAGCTGGATCGGCTGCCGCAGAGCAGCGGGACGGAATCCGTCGTGGCGGGCCCGGAACTGGTCCGCGTTCTCGATGCCGCTCAGGAACGGTCTCGTCAGATGAACGACGAATTCGTGTCGACGGAACACCTGCTGCTGGCTTTGACGCAGGTGGAAGATCAGGCGAAGCGAATTCTCGAACTGAACGCCGTGGATGAAAAGGACATCCTGGAAGCCCTCAAAGACATTCGCGGCAGCCAGACAGTGACCGATCCGAATCCGGAAGACAAATTCATGGCTCTGGAGAAGTACGGCCGGGATCTCGTTCAGCTCGCCCGCGAAGGGAAAATCGATCCGGTCATCGGACGGGATACGGAAATCCGGCGGGTCATTCAGGTGCTGTCCCGGCGCCGCAAGAACAATCCGGTGCTGATCGGCGAACCGGGAGTCGGCAAAACGGCCATCGTGGAAGGTCTGGCTCACCGAATCGTTCTGGGCGATGTGCCGCAGAACCTGAAGGACAAGCAGGTGTTCGCTCTGGATATGGGAGCACTGGTGGCCGGAGCCAAATACCGCGGTGAATTCGAAGACCGGCTCAAAGCCGTCCTCAAAGAAGTGCAGCAGTCCGACGGCCGGATCATCATGTTCATCGATGAACTGCACACCGTTGTGGGGGCCGGTGCCAGCGAGGGAGCCATGGACGCCTCCAACCTGCTCAAACCGGCGCTGGCCCGCGGAGAACTGCACTGCGTGGGCGCCACGACGCTGGACGAGTACCGCCAGCACATTGAAAAGGACGCGGCTCTGGAACGCCGGTTCCAGCCCGTGATGGTGCAGGAACCGACCGTGGAAGACACGATTTCCATTCTGCGCGGCCTGAAGGACCGGTACGAAACGCATCACGGGGTGCGGATCACCGATGATGCCATCATCGCAGCGGCCACGCTGTCGGACCGCTACATCAGCGATCGGTTCCTTCCGGACAAGGCCATCGACCTGGTCGATGAAGCGGCCAGCCGTCTGCGGATGGAAATCGATTCCATGCCGGCGGAAATCGACGAAGCCACCCGTCAGCTCACCCGGATGCAGATCGAAGCGACGGCGCTGGAACGGGAAAGCAGTCCCGACAGTCAGACGCGTCTGGAGGAACTGAAGCGTCAGATCGCCGAACGGAAGGAACAGACCGATCAGCTCAAGGCCCGCTGGGAGGCGGAAAAGGCCGTTCTGTCCCGCCTGCGGCCGCTGAAAGAAGAGATCGAACAGCTGCGGGCCGCCTACACGCGGGCCTTCGCACAGGCTCAGAAAACCAACCGGAACGAAGATTTCCAGGAAGCCTTCGAAGCCGAACAGGCGCTGCGAAAAAAGGAAGCGGAACTCGAGGAGCTGGAGGCCCGATCATCGGCCCTGTCCGACGATCCGGAATCCCGGCTGCTGCGGGAAGACGTCACTCAGGAAGACATCGCCCGCGTGGTCAGCCTGTGGACCGGCGTGCCGGTGTCCCGCATGATGCAGAGTGAACGGGAAAAACTGATTCACATGGAAGACGAACTTCACAAACGCATGGTGAATCAGAACGAAGCGGTCACGGCCGTGGCCAATGCCGTGCGGAGAGCCCGCAGCGGTATGCAGGACCCCAATCGTCCGATCGGTTCGTTCATTTTTCCCGGTCCCACCGGCGTGGGAAAAACGGAACTCTGCAGGGCTCTGGCGGAATTCATGTTCGATGATGAACGGAACATGGTCCGCATCGACATGAGCGAATTCATGGAGCGGCATTCGGTCGCCCGGCTGATCGGGGCGCCTCCCGGATATGTCGGGTACGAAGAAGGCGGCCGCCTGACGGAAGCGGTGCGCCGCAACCCCTACTGTGTGATTCTTCTGGATGAAATCGAAAAGGCGCACCGCGACGTCTTCAACGTTCTGCTGCAGCTTCTGGACGACGGCCGTCTGACCGACGGTCAGGGCCGGACGGTCGATTTCACCAATACGATTGTCGTGATGACGTCCAACATCGGCAGCCAGATGATTATGGAAATGGCTGAGGACGACAATACGGAAGCCATGCAGCAGGCGGTTGAAGACGCTCTGCGGAAGGAATTCCTGCCCGAATTTCTCAACCGCGTCGACGAAATCATCGTGTTCCGTCCGCTGGGACGCCGCGAGGTGCGGGAAATCGTCGATCTGCAGATCCGCCGTCTGGAAAAGCAGCTCGAGGCTTCGGGCTACTCACTGGATGTGTCCGACGAAGCCCGTCAGCTCATCGCCAGCGAAGGCTACGATCCCGTCTACGGGGCCCGACCGGTCAAACGGGTCATTCAGCAGCGTCTGCAGAACGCTCTGGCCACCGAAATCCTTGCCGGACGGTTCACCGAAGGCGATACAATTCGCATCGATGCGGCGGCCGACGGCTTCGTGTTTTCGAAAGCCGGCGAATGACCCGACCGCTGCTGCCGGAACGGGCGGCAGCGACAGCCGGACACGAACCGGCTGACGGAAAGGAACCGTCTGAAAGCTGATGTGCCGGACGTCAGTCCCGGGCGTTCCGATTGCGCAGAAACTGCGGTGGAAAGTCGGCGGCCGGTGATCCGCCGCGCCGCCGCAGGTGTGCGCCCAGATGTTTCTTCCGGCTGAACGGGACCGAGGTCCCGTCGGTTTCGGCCAGCAGGCGGTGCAGCTCTGCTCTCATGCGGGAAATCCGTTCCTGGTGTTCCGGGTGGAAAATGAGATTGTGCTGTTCATGCGGATCGTTCTGCAGGTCATACAGCTCATCCACATCCCAGATGCCGTGATACTGGATCAGCTTGTACCGGGGAGTCCGCAGAGCGAACGTGGTGGGAGTGTGCGGAAAGTTGTACTCCCAGTAGTATTCGTACAGCAGCGCCTGTCGCCACTGGTCCGACGGAAGACGGCCGGCGGCCAGATCCAGAAAACTGAGTCCGTCCATGTGGTCCGGCACGGGAATTCCGGCGGCTGTCAGAACCGTGGGCGCGATGTCGATGCCGGCCACGACGTCTTCCACGACGGTGCCGGCTTTCCACATCGGAGGACAGACACCCAGCAGAGGCACCCGGATGCTGGCTTCGTAAGCGGTCCGTTTGTCGATCAGACCGTGCTCGCCCCACTGAAACCCGTTGTCCCCCATGTACAGCACAAGCGTGCGGTCGGCCAGACCGTGGTCCTGCAGCCAGCGGCGAACCCGCCCGATCGATTCATCCACACTCAGCAGCGTTTCGCAGTACAGCCGATAGTGCTCCGCGATGTCGGTGTCCTGGTGATAGGCGAAATCCACACCGTGCCAGCTGTTCCGCTGATTCTTCAGCCACATGGGCTTGTCTTTGTAGTTTTCCGGGGTGTCTGCCATGGTGGGCGGCACCGGCATGGACCGGCCGCGGTACCGTCCGGCATGCCGGTCCGCCGGATGAAACATGCCATGCACGCCTTTGTGAGACAGATACAGGAAAAACGGATGGCCCTGGCTGCGGATGTCGTCCAGCCACTGCAGAGCGTAGTCGGTCAGTTCATCCGTGATGTATCCGGTCTGGGGCACGGAGCGGCCGTCGACATTCAGTTTCCAGCCCGGGCGTGCGGGAGGCCGGTAGTGGCCCTGGCCGCGGAAGGACACCCAGCGATCGAACCCGGGACGCGGAGCATCGGAATGCCCGCCCATATGCCACTTGCCGAAAAATCCGGTCCGATACCCCGCCTTCTGAAGGAGCTGCGGAAAGAAAACCGTTCCCGGACGTGCCGGAACGTTGTTGTCGATGACACCGTGTCGGTGCATGTACTGGCCGGTCAGAATCGATGCCCGGCTCGGAGAACACAGCGATGTGGTCACCATGGCGTTGCGAAACCACACCCCGTCGCGGGCCATGGCATCCATGGCCGGTGTTTCCACCCACGGATGACCGCAGAAACTCATCACGTCCCAGCGATGATCGTCCGACAGAATGAACACGATGTTCAGGCGTCCGTCCGGATCATCGGGCGGTGCTGCCCGGCTGGCTGTTTCAGAGGCCGCCAGACAGCCCCCGGACACCGCAATCCAAAAGGAAATCCAAAGGATCTGAAAGGAGATCCGGACGCAGCGCGGTCCCGGTGGCATCGATAACATCCTGGCTGATCTGTACGAACGAAAACAGCATGAGCGAAAACAGGGGCGTCGGAGTCTCCTTCCGGCAGACGCCCGACGGTCCCGATTCCACCGGACAGCCGGATCGGCGTCAATCATATGCCGGTCGAAATACGCAGCGACCGGAAACGGCTGCGCGCCGCATTCAGCGGGCCTGTTCCGGAAGCTCATCGCGGCACCGTTCCTGAACCAGACGCGCGGCGGCGAAAGCGCATGCGGCCGTCGCGACATCCGGCGATGCTGCCTGCTGCAGATTCAGCCGGATTTTCAGCCCGCAGGCCGACACGATCTGTTCCGCCATGGCGGCCCCACTGCCGCTGATCAGTGCCTCCGGGCCTTCTTCCTGTCCGGGATCGATCATACGGTCTTCTGACGCCCGTTCGGCCATCCGTCCCATGACCTGCCGAATCGCCTGGCCGATCCGGCTGCGCTGGGCCGCCGCGAACTGGTCCGCCAGCTGCCGGATGGTATCTGTTCCCAGAACGACCGCATCGGTGCAGAGCATCCGGGCGATTCGCTGTTCGGCCGCCTGTCGAGTGGTCGGGCGGCCGTCGGCGGTTTCTGTATCGGATGGATCTTCCGGAATCATCCCGGCCAGCAGCCAGACGTCCCGCATCGTCGCGAACAGCTCAGCAGCCACGGGAACCGTGTGTCCGTTCAGTTCTACGGCAGGCAGCACGGCACACAGCGGCGTGCGACCGATTCCCGTATACACCAGTTCTCGTGATCGCAGACGTTCCAGGTCGGTGCGTCCTTCGGAATCGGGCAGCCCGTCTCGCAGAGGAATGATATCGCACGTCGTTGATCCCAGATCCACCAGCAGGCCCGTTCCTCGGGGGACGGCTCGTCCCATCCAGGTGGCCAGGACGTGCCAGTTGGCCGCCGCGACCAGTTCCGGGAAATCGCCGGCGTCCTCGGCGTGCGCGAATTCTCCCGACGTCATCCAGAAGCGTGTTTCTGAATGTGGAAATGCCTGCGTGACGCAGTCGATCAGGAAACGGACACCGTCCGGGCGCGACGGAAAACAGTCGGCCAGTTCGCCGGTCATCGTGACTCCGACCAGATTGGGGCGATCTGGCCAGGCGATCTGCCGCAGAGCATCCGTCAGTTGTTCCGGCTGCTGCCACAGGGGAAACGGCATGCTGCAGGCCCGTCCGTCGGGGTCTGCCGCTTTGAGATTTGCGCCGCCGATATCCAGTCCCAGAACGTTCATCATGATCTTCTCAGGCTTCGTGGCGCCGGTTCAGGCGTCGGGTCTGACAGGTTGTCCGTCGAAATGGAATGCACCTTAGCCTTCCCCACCCCCATCGTGGCAGTCGTTATGGCTGCATCGTTGATGGTCCGGTTCGGGAGGTTCCTCACGGAGCAGGCGAAGAAGGCCCCATCAGCGTTCCTGGCACTCCCGAATGGTTCCGGACGGAACGGAGTGCTGAGGAAGAAACAGGAAGCGCCGGATGGCCCCTTCCGGGAGCGCTGAAGAAGACCTCACCGATCGCCCACTGTTGCGGGACACGTACTGTCATGATCTGCTTTGCGCGTTCTCCGCATCCGGATCGCGGACGAACCGGTATCCGGTTCCCCGAATCGACGTGAGATGTCTGGGGGAAGACGGATCGTCTTCGATCATCCGTCTCAGCCTCATCACGAAGTTATCGATCGACCGGGTGGTGATGTCCGTGGAATCTCTCCAGACATCGGACTGCAGGCGGGCCCGGGAGAGCACCACGCCGTCGTGATCCAGAAAGTAACGCAGCAGTTCCTGTTCGCGCGTGGTCAGCGACGTGGTCTTTCCGTCTTTGGTCAGCTGAAAGCGGGCGAAATCCACCGTGACGCTGCCGAAGGTTTCGATATCTCTGCGGACACCGGCCAGCCGCTGCTGATCGGCCATCCGGGCCCGTCGATCCAGCAGATTGCGGACACGACTGAGCAGTTCCGGCAGAGCGAATGGTTTGGTCATGTACTGGTCGACGCCCACATCGAACGCCTGCGCTTTGTCTTCGGCCAGCGTCCGGGCGGTCAGGGCCAGCACGGGAACATCCGGATTCGACCGGCGAAGAATGCGGCACGTTTCATAGCCGCTCATGTCAGGCAGCATGAGATCCAGGACGACCAGATCGATCGGAGGATCGGCGGTTTCCAGCAGGTGCAGAGCGCCTGGACCGTCCTCGGTGACGTCGACCTGATATCCTTCCTGTTCGAAATTGAACCGCAGCCCCTGAGCGATGGCGGCTTCATCTTCAACGACGAGAATGCGCATCGATCACACCCTGGTATGACCTGACACGGCCGCTTTCTGTCCGGGAGACTCCGCCCGCCCGTTCCGGCTGGTGGCGACCCGGCCCGGCAGTGTCACTTCGAACACGGCTCCTGTGCGGCCGGGAGCATCGTAAACAGTCACCCGGCCTTTCAGAATACCGACCAGCGTTTTCACAATGTACAGTCCCAGACCGGTCCCGCGACGCGTCCGCTGCAGCTCATCGCTGCCCCGAAAAAACAGGTGGAACACTTTGCGCCGCTGCGACTCCGGAATTCCCGGACCGTTGTCCTGCACCCGGACAACCACACGATCCCAGCCACGGGGAAAGGCCGACACCCGGACCCGCGGGGGCGTGCCTCCGTATTTGACGGCGTTGTCGATGAGGTTGCCGAAGATCATTTCCAGGAGCATGCGGCGCGTGTGCAGGGCCACCGGAGCTCCCTCAATCTGAAACACCTCATCGAATTCCAGCTGGTGCTGCCGGCAGGACGCATCCGCCGAGGCTTCCAGCAAAGGCAGCAGCTCCACATGTTCCGCGTCCGTCTGGCTGCCGATCTCATCCAGACGACCCACTTCCAGAAGCTGATTGATGAGCTGGTTGAGCCGTTCCAGTTCGGTTTCCATCGTGCGGTAGAATTTCCGCCGGTCCTTCGGATCCAGATCGCGCATCAGCAGCGTGTCCAGATAAAGCTGCAGCGCGGCGATGGGAGTTTTCAGTTCGTGCGTCACGCTGTCAACGAAATTGGCCTGGCGGCGGTTGAGCTGGATTTCTTTGATTGTCAGGAAGGCGTAAAACGAAATTCCGAACAGACTGATCGCCAGCGCGACCGCTCCCAGAACGAGCGAAATCCACGCATTCTGCCGGGCCAGCATCACGATCAATACGGCCATCAGCGTGATATTGGCGCCTGCCAGCACCACACTGGTCCAGATCGGCAGCTTCAGATGTCGGCGTTTGCGTCGAAAATCCGCCACAACAGCTCACTCAGCTCCAGACAAACATCGCCCTGTTCGTTCATGGTACCGGGCGGCTGCGGGCGGCAACAGTCCGCAGCGGCTGCTCCGGCAATCCGCGTCACAGACGCCGGTCCGTCCCACACAGGCCGAAAGCTTCTCCGACAGCCGCCCGTGCGTCGTCCGGGCAGCCTGCCGGAACGCTCCGGACCGAACAGGCCCGTCTGACGGGAACCAGGCGGCCGGATGCGCTGCTTCCGGGCAACACGTGATGCTCCCGCACCACATCGTCTCCCGGGGCAGGAAAAACACGGGCCGCGGGCGACGTTCCGGTCTCCATGACGGAACCCATGTTGCCGAACGTCAACATCGGCATCCGCGGCCGGCTGGGCGGCCGTCAAAAAACCGAAACATCCTGCGGATTTCGCAACATGTTGTCACACAACATGTTGCGGCGCATTGGCAGCGGCTGCCGTTCAGGATTCGAGACGGAAATGGGCTTTCGGCATTCAGCCTGCTTATCACCACCGGCGTCGACAGCCAGTCGACAGGAGACCACTTCGAAACTCTTTGTCCCACGAAACAGGAGACACACTCATGAACATTCTGACCGCTCTGAAGAACGACGAGAACGGCTTTATCGTTTCTGCGGAACTGGTGCTGGTCGGCACCATCCTGGTGCTCGGCATGATCGTCGGCCTGACCGAACTGAGCTACAACGTCAATCAGGAACTGGAAGATGTGGGTTCGGCCATCGGCGGCATCAACCAGACGTACTACTTCACTCTGGCCAGTGGAAAGAAGGGGGAAGTGGTGGGCAGCACCTTCCTTGACTTCGAGGATGAATGCGACAACGCCTGCAACATCACGTGCAGCTCCGCCGCCCGTCGCGAAGTGCACAGCTACTGATCCAGGATTCGGCTGTTCGGGTGATGAGCGTCTGACACCGCCGATCGCTTCAGGAGCCGCTCCGCTGTCCGGTGCCCTTCTCGGACAGCCCTCTCCCCTGCCCCATCGTGCCTTTTCCCCGAGGCTTCTTACGGACGGACGCTTCGCCGTCCGGCCGTGCATTGTCCGCATCCGGCGGACAGACCACCGGTTGTGACCGCAATACAGCGGCACGTCCGTTTCGTGTCCTGCTGACGGATTCTGTCCGCAGCCGGCAGGATTTCCGACACTTTGAAACAGGAGACTGCAGTATGAACATTCTGACAGCACTGAAGAACGACGAGAACGGCTTCATCGTTTCTGCCGAACTGGTTCTGGTTGGTACCATTCTGGTCCTTGGCATGATCGTCGGCCTGACCGAACTGAGCTACGGCGTCAATGAAGAACTGGAAGACGTCGGTTCGGCCATTGGCAGCATCAACCAGACTTACTACTTCACGCTGGCTTCCGGTCACAAGGGCGAAGTGGTGGGCAGTACGTTTCTGGACTTTGCGGACGACTGTGACCGGCAGAACGATCTGACATGCAGCAGCGGAGCCCGTCCGGAGCGAGCCGACAGCTTCCGCAACTGATCCGGACATGCGGGAATCATCGACACGGTCTCTGTTCGGACCGTGTTCGGTGTCTCCTGGAGACCACTTACGAAACAACGGAACGAAAACCGGACTGGTCTCCTGTTTCGGGATCCACGATCGGCGGCTGGCTTCGGGCGGCGTCGATCGTGGTTTCTTTTTTTTTGTCCCGAAGAAGACCGATCGCGAACGTTGTTCCGGTGTCTGCAGTGGCCCCGTGCGGCGGTTCACCGGGCGGACCGAACGCAGTCTGTCACCGGCGGTTCTTCATCTGTTCACTCGCCTGCCTCAGAATCCGACGTTCCCTCGGAGTCAGCGACGCTTCCCCCTCGCGGGAAATCTTGGCCAGAATTTCGTCAACGCGTTCGGAAAGGTCCGGTTCCGGATCGGACTTCGGGTTGAAGACTTTCAGGCGTGTCTTTCGCGCCCGAAACGATGCTTCCGCACGACCGGCGAAGCGGTCCCACCAGCGGGTGAAACGCATGTTCTGACGGAAGTACAGCCAGGCAAACAAAATGCCTCCCACATGCGCACTGTGTGCAGTTCCGGAAACACCGAGCTGTCCACGGGACAGCGCCGAAATCACCGGCAGGCTGTCGAACACCACATAAGCGGCCAGCAGCCAGCGGGCTTCCACCGGCAGCACACCGAACAGATACAGCCGCTGGCGGGGATAGTGCAGAGCGAACAGAGTGAACACGGCCAGTACGGCTCCGGACGCTCCGATCACGCCCGGATCGATCTTCAGAAAGCGATAGAACAGCACGGAACAGATGCCGGCGAAGATGGCGGACGCACAGTAGAACCAGACGAATTCCCGTTCGCCGACCAGCGGCACCGTGACACGGCCCATCATGTACAGAATGAACATGTTCAGGACCAGGTGCAGCACGTCGCGTGTGTCGTGCAGAAACGCGTAGGTCAGCAGTTTCCAGACGTGCCCCTGGAACAGCCCGTCGGAATGCAGAACCAGCCATCGTTCGATGAACCCGTCCCCGGCGGCACCGCGGGCTCCGCCTTCCGTGATCACCTGAAACAGAAAGACGATCACCGTCACGATGATGATGCGCGTAACGACGGACATCGGCCTGGTCACACGGCGGTCGTCGAAATCGTTGTGCAGGTAATCGCGGGAATCGAGACCCATGAGGACGTCCGTTCACTCCATCGATATTCAGGACGGCACCGCGGCAACCCTGTTGTCACCGCAGGTTCTGTTCCGTGGTCCGTGCTTCCTGAGGATCCTCGGATGAGGGCAGGCGTTCGACCAGCGCGGCAAGTTCTCTGAGAAGCTGCTGTCGCCGTTCCGTTTCGGACAGGATCCGGTGCCGCAGTTCGTCGATTGTGACGAGCAGCGCATTGCGTTCGTCTTCGGATTCCGTAATGACAGCGGTCAGACCGCGGCTGAATTCGGGGCGTCCTGGAGTGACTTCAGCATCGGGGTCACCGACCAGTTCGCGGTTGCGCTGATCAAGCTGCCGCTGAGCGTCTTCCAGAAGCGCTTCCTGACGCGCGACGTTCTGTTCCAGTTCGGCATATTTTTCGGCAAGAAGCTGCAACTGAAGATCCAGACGGTCCAGACGCAGCCGGGGAGCGGCGGGAATCTGTGTGCGGAAACGCCACGGCAGGGTTTCACCGGTCAGCCAGAATTCCACTTCTTCCTGAGTCGGCTGCCAGGTGGGAACCAGTGTGGTGCTGTTGGCGTCGATCACTTTGGCCCGGAATTCCCCGATGTACGCCATGCCTTCTTCCGTGGCTTTGAAAGCATACACGGAAGGTGGTTCGGGGTCACCGGAATCGCTTTCCCGCTCCACCAGTCCGGTTTCCGTTCCCAGACCGGTCACAGCCAGGTTGACGCCCTGAATGAGTACACCCGTATTGCCGTTCTGCTCGATGTCCCACGACTTGTCCCAGCCGACCTGCAGGCGGGTCAGACGATGGCTGTCGGTGGAAAATTCGGCTCGTGCGCGTGCGTAACTGTCTTCCGCTGTTTTCAGGTCCGCCTGCGTCTTCTGAAGACGCAGGCCCACGTCGTTCTGCAGCTTTCCGACGGCCGGCAGCAGCCAGACGGAAATCACTCCCAGACCCAGAACGGTCAGTGCCAGGCACAGTTTTCCGATTGTTGCCATGCGGAATTCTCTTCGTCCAGGATCCGGAAAGCCCGGCAGACAGAAACTCATTCCATCCGGCCCTGCCCATCGATTCGTTCCGGTCGACAGCAGTCTGTGTGTCCGGTATGGAGTCCCTATCGAACCATCGGCGGCCGCCGCAACAAACTTGCCGGGTTCTCTGCCCCGATCCGGTCTCGGTTCTCCCTGAAGCCGGCGACGCGGCCTGAGTCGCCCAATTTAACCAGGCGGAATGATCTGCGTCATCCCTGTTCTTCCCACACAATCCCTGAATCCACGAAAAACGCCGCCCGGGAACGGTAATCCGGTCCCGCGACATTGCCAGAAGCCGGACGGTTCACTGCAATGGGCCGCGTTCATTCCGTGCTGCGTTTTCGGGGGAACGTCCGTGCCGGAAGGCAGACGTTTTCAGAACTCCCCGCGCCTGGCCGGTGTTTTTCGCCCTTTTTCCGGAAATCTCTTTCTTGCCCCGCCTGCTTCGGGATCCACAGCCGGAGTGCAGGGAATCCTGCCTGCCGAACGAACCGGCTTTCAGCGAAGAATCGTCGACGGAACGGCGGAATCTTCTGGTGCTGATGGCTCACCAGGTGCTGTTTCGGATCGCCTGGATTTTCAAAACCGAAAGCGTGCTGATGCCCGCTTTTCTGGACAGCATCACGTCGTATGGCTGGGTGAGCGGTCTTCTGCCGCCGCTGAACCGGCTGGGCCAGTCGGTCACGCCCCTGCTTCTTTCCGGACGTCTCCGGGAAACGCCGCTGAAATCGCGCTGGCTGCCGCGCACCACGATGCTCATGGGAATCCCCTTCGTCATTCTGAGTGTTCTGGTGGCATGGCGCCCCATTCCGGATTTCGCCATGCCGGCAGCGTTTCTGATTCTGTACGGCCTGTTTTTCGCCACGACCGGCACCAATCAGACCGTCTACAACACGGTTCAGGGAAAACTGATTTCACCGCACCGCCGCGGACGTCTCATGGCCATTGCCGGATCGATCGGATCTCCCGGAGCGATTCTCTGTGCCCTGGTCATTCTGCGCCCCTGGGTTCGGCACGACCCGCCTCGGTTCGCCGCCATCTTTCTGTTCACCGGCGGCATGTTCATTGCAGCCGGATTCCTGGCACGTCTGCTGACCGAACAGCGGGATCTGCCGAAGACCGATGGTTCGCAGCGGCCGCATCCGTTTCGCGATGCGCTGCGGCACCTGCGGCGCGATCGGGATCTGAGGCGTGTGTGTGTCCTCAGCAGTCTGGTGGCATCGACCATGGTCGTGTTTCCCTACTACCAGCGTCTGGGACGTTCGCTGGCCGGGTTCGAAACCGGCATGCTGATGACGTGGGTGATCAGCCAGAATCTGGGAGCTGCTTTGTTCAGCTGGATCGCCGGCCGGATCGCCGATCGCCGCGGCACCCGCAGTGCGCTGCGAATGCTGACATTCGCCTCTCTGGCCGCACCGCTGATTCCTTTGCTGCTGCAGCGACTGGGCACAGCTCATGCGTACTGGATCACGTTCATCTGGCTGGGAACCGTTCCGGTCACGTTTCGCATGAAGATGAACTACGTTCTGGAACTCACACGCCCGGGCCGTCACCCCATCTATGTAAGCACGGCGGCTCTGGCAACGACTCCCGTCATTTTGCTTTCGCCGCTGGCCGGCCTCCTGACATCCCGTGTCGGCTACGCCGTGCCTTTCTGCCTGGTGTCCGCCGCCGGCATCGCCGCCTGGATCATGACCCTGCGGATCACCGAGCCCCGTCGGACCAGGTCGTCTGCTGCTCCTGATCAGGCTGTCTCAGCGGCATCCTGAATGGCTGCCCGATCACTGAAACGGTCTGAAAAAAAAACGGGGGGAAACAGACAGACTGTTTTCCTGTGTCTCCGGATTCCACACTGCAGGACGGCCCGGCGAAATCGCTTCGATGTGTCGTCATTTCTCCAGGGATCGAATTTCGATCAGGCCGTGTTCAGAATCCGGACGTACGGGAATGACCAGGCCGCTGTGACGGCCTGCGGCGGTGCGCTTCCCTCGGGCGGCCAGAAGGCGGCCCGGACCGTTGCCGACAATGCCCAGAGAACAGTCGAATTCCCAGCGTCCCTGCATCCGGAAGTCGCTGTCGGTTTTCAGCAGGACCGCCGGCCGCCCGTAACAGCCGAACCACCAGCTTCCGTCATGAAACGCGGCCGTCTGGATTCCCAGAAACGTCCAGCCGCTGTCGATCGTGTGACGCCGTACGAATGTGAAATCCGAATCGTATTCATACACGTAGTTTTCCGGATGATCGGCCGGAAGACCGCCCACCACGAAAAACCGGCCGTCCCGCGCATCCATTCCGCCGGCTCCGTACACCACTTCAGGCACCGGATGCCGCGCCGTTTCTTCAAGCGTTTGTGGATCGTACACATTCACCCACGAATCGGCCCGTTTCTGCGGGTCATTGAATCGGCCGTAGTTCACGGCCACATACACCCGCCCTTCATGAAAACACAGATCACCGTGGTGATTCTTCACCGTCCGTGACGCCAGAACGCGGCCTGTTCTGTCGGTGCGGACCAGGTGCGTGGTGAACGACCACCAGATGGAATCCGTTCCGTCGGTGCAGATTCCCTGAAGATGTCCGTCGTATGTGCCTTCGCAGCGCACCTGGTCGAACGGTTCCCCGCCGTCCGCCTGCCCCGGAACCATCAGAAGCAGTGCAGCGGCCCACCCGGAAAGAGAACGACACATCATGAAAAGGAATCTCACAATCTGAAGGAACGGGAAGACAACCGACCGGCAGGATAACCGTTTCGTGTATCGGCTGCACGGAATCGGCCGTCCACCGGGTCGAGACGCCGAAGAAAGACAGACGGTCGATCGGCGACCGGCGAATCAGAGCGAAAGCACCGGTCGGTTCGGTCTGGAAGGGAAACGCCGGTATCGTACAATGATTCGCCAGGAGACACCTTTTTATGCGACTGCCCGCACAGGATTGTCGGCGCCACCCGCTGCGTTTCGAAATCACGCCGCTGATCGACATCGTTTTTCTGCTGATCATTTTCTTTCTGGTGGCCAGCCATGTCGTGCGTTCGGATCACACGGTTCCGGTCGACCTGCCGTATGCCCAGGACGGAAGCGACGACGAAGAACCGGCCTGGCGTCTCACGCTGACCCTGCTTCCGGACGGGCAGTGTTCGGTCGGCGGAACCATTGTTTCTTCGGAAGACGTCCGGCAGCGGATTGCCCGGCTCCCGAAGGCAGCCGCGGACAACGGCATGCAGCCCGAAGTTCGCATCCGGGCCGATCGCCGCGGGCGGTTCCGGGCGGTTCGTCACATCATTGAAGACTGCGCCCGGCACAACATCACGTCCATTCAGTTCGCCGTATCCGAGCACCCGCTGTGAACCCGGCCCCATGAGAATTCCCGGACAGAATCGCCACCGGACAGCCCTGTCCAGTGAAGCCATGACGCCGATGATCGACGTCGTCTTCCTGCTGCTGGTGTTTTTCGTCTGTGCTTCGGCCGGACAGGTTCCCGATTCCCTGCTGCCGGCCCGCCTGGCAGCAGGAGCATCGGAGGTGGTGACTGAGGTGCCGCCGGAGACACCGGACGACCCGGAACATCAGATCGTCCGCGTCTCCCTGCGTCCGGGAACGGCCACAGATTCCCTGGACATGCGGCTGAACGGCCGGCCGGTCTCTTCAGAAGACGACCTGCGTGACCGCCTGACGCGTCTGGCGAAAATCGATCCTCAGACCCGCATCATTCTGGACATCGATGACGCTGTGTCCGTCCAGGATTTCATCAGCATCTACGAACTGTGCCGCAGACTGGATTTCGAATCGATTTCATTCGGAGTCCGTCCGTGATCCGGATTCTGACGTCGATTCCACAGGCGGAGCCGGCGGAATCCACGCGGTGATCTGCGAGGCAAACCGGCCTCGGGGCAGAACCGTTGCGAATCCGCAGCGGCGCGCGCGGGCGAACTGTTCGGTCTGTACGTGAGGCCCGTACAGCACGGCCGTCTGTTTCTGGTCGTCACTGAGTCCGGCGGCCAGTCGAGACAGATCCAGACCGGGCAGAGCCATGTCCACAACAATGCGGTCGCCTGGACTCAGACAGACCGATTCGACCTGATCGGCAGTCCGAAACGACCATCCCTGCTGTCGGGCTGCGGACCGGACAGCACTGATCATCGTCAGGTCAGTACACAACAGAACGATCGCGGCGGGCGGGGACATCAGTTGAGTTCTCCGTCGAGATCACGCAGTTTTGTCGATCCGGCCAGTGTTTTCTGAGCTTCGATGTCCAGCGACGTGATTTTCCACCGTCCCTCCACAGGCTGAATGCCGAGGACGGCGGAAAACTGGTTCCGCCGTTCATGCACATGTCCCCAGTGTTCCACGGTTCCGGTCACCTGCCATGTCAGCCGGTAAAAGAAACCGGGCCAGGGGATGTTCCGATCGGGCAGATGCACCGTCTGGCCCTCCAGATAGTCCACGGCGCGGACCCGTGCGACGGCTCCTCCCTGTTCCCGGACAGCCAGGCTGTCTCTGAGCTGAAGGTACAGATTTTCCAGAAGATCACCGGCCACGAACCGGTCCAGTGCCGCATAGATCTGCCGTTCCGATCCGAACTGCAGGGCATCGTATGTTCCCCGGTGCAGCTGCTGAACAATTCGGCCGGCCCGTTCTTCCGTGAGTCGGGGGACGGGCCGCAGGGGATGGGGGACATCGATGCGGACCAGCGGCCATGAAAGCCCGGCTGCTGCCAGACAGACGGCCGCCCCTGCGATGAACATCCGCCGTCTGGTCAGCAGCAGGACCAGACTGCAAAGAAACAGCAGAATGCTGACAAGGGGAATCTGCAGACGCGGCCGGTCCGGCAGACGGCGGGGAACGGCTGCCGCCCGGGCAATGACGGTTTCCGGATCAGCTTCCCAGGAAAGCACGTTGTCTGCCGGCGCTTTGAACCGGGAGAATTCGAATCGGCGGGCGGCACCGGACCAGGGCATCACGACCGATCGAATTTTGCGCAGGGACGATCGAAACAGATTCCAGCTCAGCGCCGCCTGCCGGACCGGTCCTTCCGGGGCGACATATCGAAGAATGATGCCCACGCGCCCGCTGGCGAAGCTGACGCGCTGAGGTTCGGCGCGGCGGGCGAAATCCCTCAGTTTCAGACCGTAGAAATCGATGCGGCTGAATTCGGGCCGCACATCCTGTCCGTTGATTTCGGCAGGTTCCAGTTCACTCAGCCAGATTTCGATCTGCCGCCGCACGGCCGGCTGTTCGGCCACAGACAGAAAAGCGGGATCTGCGTGCCGGATCGGAAGGATGGTGTTCAGAGTGGCCAGAGGAATCAGGATTTCATGCCGGACTTCGCCGGGATCGATATAGATGAATGAATAGACACTGCTGTAACTGGTGATTCCCAGTGTCTCTTCACGCTGTTTCTCCAGCCACGATTCGTATTCCTCATCGGAAGCCTGCGGATCGAGCAGATCATCCCAGTCGAAGCGATGCGTGACGGCTCCGCCGGGCAGCAGCGTTCCGGCGATCACGTTGCCGGTTCCGGTCTGCTGGATGACCACCTGCATTTCCGAAGGCAGAATGTAGTTGTCGTCGGTGATGTCCTGCTGAAAAGTGAGGAATTCCGGCGGCTCGGTGAAGGGGAATTCCAGTTCGTACGTGGCCTGATACAGCATCAGGTCTTCTTCCGGAATGCCCTGTTCCGGAATATCGAACGGTTCCACATCCGTGACCCGTGACGGAATCCGGTTTCCGTCGGCGTCCCGCAGTGTCACACGTTCCACCAGAAACTGTTTGTGCAGTTCCAGCCCGCGTTTCAGTTCCTCCGGAGGCAGGGTGCCGTCGGCTTTCGGCTGAAGCTGATGAAACAGCAGCAGATCTTCGGCAAACAGCTGAATGCGGACACGGGCCGATGACCGCGTCACGAAAATCCGGGCTTCCGTGACGGAAATCGGGTGAGCAGCTCTTACGGGACCATGTGCAGTTCCCGCGACTGCCAGAATCACGGACGCAGCGAGCAGCGCCGGTCGGTATCTGCACAGCCATCGGTCATTCGAGCATCGGCCCGGGAACATCGGAACGTTCCCGTCATTTCGGACCGGGCCGCGCCGGGCGGAATGACCGCGGCCGTCGAGGACGTCTGGCCGGTCAGCTGCACGCACTTTTCTTGAGTGCCGCGAGTCGGGACTTTTTCCGCGACGCCGTGTTCCGGTGAATGAGGCGTCTGGCCGCCGCCTGATCGATGATTTTGGCCACCCGACTGAAAGCCTGATCGGCATCGGCACGCGACGGCGATTCGGCCATCAGAGCCCGAAACTTCTTCACTTCCGTTCGCAGGCGGGACCGCTGCTGGCGGTTGCGCAAACGGCGTTTCAGACTTTGACGCAGAGCTTTCTTCGCGGAAGACGAATTGGGCATGACAGTGTGGTGAAAAATGTGGTGCGTGGTGAAAGAATGTGGTGCGAAACGGGACACCGAAACCATCCGCAGTCAGGAATCCGGGATGTTCCGGCAGCACGCCCGCCCACCGGCAGCACGCCGGTCCGGCCAGTCGAAGCCAAGGAACATACCGGGAAATTCCTCCGGATTCCAGTCTGATCACCGTTCCCGCCGCTGCCCGCTCGAAATTGGCAATCACCGTTTCGTGAACACGATGATGTGCTGCCAGGGCAGCACACCGATGGTCTTCGTCCAGCACAGGCCGAATTCGGGCTGTTCCAGTTCTTTCCGCACCTGCTGTTCGGACATTTTGTGAACCCGTTTGATGGGAACGGTCGGGTCTTCCAGACGGTATTCCACCAGAACCACGCGGCCGCCGGGCCGAACGGCTTTCACGACCTCCATCATCATTTCCCAGGGAAATTCCAGTTCGTGGTATACGTCGACCATCAGCGCCAGATCGACCGATGCCTCCTTCAGCCCCGGGGAGACAGGCGTTCCCTTCACCGGTATCACGTTCGTCACACCGGCCTGCTCACAGCGGTGCGAAAGCCGCTGAAGCATTTCTTCCTGAATGTCGACAGCCAGCACACGGCCGCCCGGCAGAAGCTGTTCGGCCATGGCCAGAGACACGACCCCCGAACCGGCTCCGATGTCCGCCACGACATCACCGGGCTGCAGATTCAGAGACCGAATCATCAGAGACAGACGTTCTTCCTGTTCCCGGGTGGACCGTTCCAGCCAGTTCGCGCCGGCAAAGCCCATCACGTGAGCGATTTCCCGTCCCATGTAGAACTTGCCGATCCCGTTCGGATCGTGGTCCTGCCGAAATTCATAGCGTTCGACGTTCCCGTTCCCGGTTTCGGCCTGGGAGATTCCCTGGACCGACAGACGGCTCAGAACGACGATGGTCCAGGCGGCCCACACGAACGGCCGAACGGATTTCATGGGCCGGACTCCGAATCATCAGAGTCCGGATTCTTCGGCCCGCTTCCGGCAGCTACCAGTGCTTCCCATTCGTCGGCTGGAAGTTCTTCAGCTTCTTCGATGAGCAGCCGGGGAATGCCGTCCACAATAGGAAACCGCAGACGGTGATCGGCCCCCCGGGCACAGATCAGCGCGTCATCGGTGCAGATCAGCGGTCCGTGACATTTCGGGCACGCCAGAATGTCTGCAACGGCATCGAAATCGAAGGACATGAAAACAGTTCCCTGTGATGAAGCAAGGCCGGACTGTTCCGGGGTCGGACGCCGGGCCGGTGTTCGGTTCGGAGAAAATCAGAAGCCCCGTTCGGCCCGAATGTCGTCAAAGTTTCGCAAAGAATACTCGATTCCCGCGTAGTCCAGACACGAACACAGGGCCCGTACCGCCACGCCCATTCCATCCGGACCGCTGAAACCGCCGAACTGCCCTCCCCCTTTCAGATGCGGTTCGGTTTCCAGATAGAATCCGGGCAGTCCGAGTTCGTTCAGGCGGCGGACGATCTCCGGCAGCCGCTCCCGCAGATCGCGAAAAATGAGTTCATGACCGGCATCGCCGGCGTTGGCCGGCACGAAGTTCTTCAGGCGGTCTTCATCCACAACCCCCGTCCATTCCAGGTCCGGATCGATGGCATAGTCCTTGATGTGCATCCATCCCAGCCAGGGGACCGTGGCCAGGTATTCTTCGAACACCTGGACGGGATTTTTGTTCTGAGCGGCCACGTTGCCGCCGTCGAAAATCAGGACCAGAGACGGATGGTCCACGCGCTGCGCCAGTTCTGCCAGCAGCGGACCGGTTTCTCCCACCAGATTCGGCTCGATTTCCAGACCGAAAATGAGTCCTTCTTCCGCACACGCATTCACCACCTGACGGATGTTGTCGGCGGCCTGGTCGAGATGATCGCGCGGATCGGTCCCCCGCGGGTGATACCAGGAAAAGCCACGGATGAGTCGGGCATCCAGTTCTTTCGCTGCCCGGATCGTTTTCGCCACTTCCCCCTGCAGATAGTCGTCAATGGGCACGAACGCATTGTGCGACCCGTCGTCCACATCCAGCAGTTTCACTTTGCCGACGCGGGCTCCGATGCTCGTGACCTTCATTCCGTATTCATCGTGCCACTGCCGGAGCCGTTCATACTGTTCCGGCAAAAGATCCACGACGTGCTGAACCGTCCCGCTGCCGTCCAGATCGATGAATCGCGGGCTGTAATTCCGCAGACCGATAGCGGCCAGGGCCGTCATCTGCTCCAGAGCGGTGCGGTGATTCGCAGCTTCGTCGGCAAAAGCACTCAAAAGAACGGCGGGTCGGTCAGTCATGGCAGGTTGGTCGATTCGCAGAACGGCCGGCCACACACCGGGCCGGGAAAACGGGAGACATCCGATCCGGCATTGTTTCGGCCGGATTCCGCCGACACAAGCGCAGCGGACTGCCAATGACCAGGATCACGATTCCACGCGGAAAACATGCCGACTGCGGAAATCCGTGTCCGGGACAGAACGTCCGGAAGTGGACCACATGGCACTCAGAGCACTGCCGTCATTGCGGATCGCCCAGCAGACCCAGAATTCCGAGTCCATAGAATGTGTATTCCGTATCGGCCTGCTGATCCCACGCGGCTCCCCGAAATCCGCCGTCGGTCAGTTCCAGAGAACGGTCCACGAACGCCTGGATGTCCTGCGGCGGGATGATGTCGCGGCGTCCCAGATTCTGTGCGGTCAGCAGACCGGTGAATGTCGACAGGCCGTCCGCAAACGGGATGCGGCTGTTGGCCTGAAACCCGCCTTCCGATCCGGCGACGTCCGTCAGGAATCCCAGCACATCATCGGCCAGATCCGCATCCATTCCTCCCAGGTCTTCCAGCAGGGCCACCGCCGCGGCCGTCGGATTCGTTCCGCTGCGTTTCATCGGAGCGATTTCCACGAATCCTCCGTCGTCCCGCTGGCGATCGTACAGGAACTGAATGAGCGCATTGGGGCGAGGCACTGAATGTCCTGTCATCTGCAGAATGAGGGCGACCAGAAAGGAATGGTAGGTGCTGCCGGCAGCCCCTTCGGTGCTGCGGGCATAGCCGCCGTCGGCCGTGCGATGCTGTTCCAGTCCGGCCGCGATGCGGTCCGCGAAATCTGCCGGCTGTTCCGTCAGCAGATCGGGACCGCCGGCCATCTGCACGGCCACCGCGCAATACAGCCAGCTCAGCAGATCGATGACGTTCAGTTCAGATGGTGTGAACTGAGTCAGGTAATCGGCCACACCGCGGGCCGTGTGTCCGTCCAGACCACCGGTGACGGCCAGACCGCGCACAGCAAATCCGGAATAATACAGGTCGGAATCGCCGCTGCGGTCGCAGAATCCGCCGTCCGGCATCTGCTGCGACAGCAGAAAACGGCGATGACGCTGCACACGGTTCGGATCGACCCGGCGCAGTCCCCGCGCCACCCGATCAGCAAGTGTCAGCAGATACACTCGTTCGCCTTCGACCGACAGGACAACCGGCCGCGCTGTGACGGCCGAAGCACCGCGGCCGAACGTCTCGGGTCATCAGAAACCGGCCGGACATTCAGGAACCCGTTTCCGCCACCGATTTCACGGCCGTCCCGGTTGCCGGATCGACCGTCAGGTCCAGTTGCTCCTCATCGACGGTGTAGAACAGAAACCCGTACATCATTTCGTGATAGGTCTGCTGCCCTTCCACAACCGTCGCGGTGGGATCCGGATTGAAGGGATTGAAGGGAGAATTGTCGAAATGGGCAATGCACTCCAGACGCGTTCCCTTCGGGAACTTCTTCGCCCCTTCGGCCCATTCATACCCCATCTGCCAGTCGAAGCTGTAGTTGGGGATCATAAGCAGTTCTTCCCGGCGACCGTCGGGATAGTGAGCGACAAACGTCATGTCCCGGCCGCGCAGGTGCATGTGAGTGAACAGGCCGATGCCCGTGGCATCGTGTTCCAGAGTTTCTGATTTCACGACCCGATGAAACGGAGCGCCGGGCGGAATCCGAAACGTCGTGTTTTTCACCAGCACATGGCGAAATGATTTGCGAATGCGGCCTTCGGCGTAATGAAAGCCGACGGACAGCCGACACTGTTCCGGCCGGCCCGTGGTGGTGAAATGGATCTGAAGGGCCAGCACCGTGCCTTTGGGAATGCGGACGGCGATTCCGTCTTTCAGGTTCAGCGGCTGCGCTCCGGGAACCTTCCCGGTGATGAACCAGGCTTTGCGAATCCCCTGATCGGCGGGGAATGCAATGAGATTGGCATGGTGCACGACTTCCACGTTGTCCGGGAGAATTTCAATCCCCTTCACCCAGGTATCCTGCAGAAACACATAGGGCAGAATGCTGTACTGGTAGTCGACATACCCTTCGGCCGGGAGCTGATGATTTTCCGTTGTCGTGATGACCAGGTCGGGTTCTCCGAGCTGCCAGCCGACGGGAACCGCTTCCCGTTCTTCGGTGGGTTCTTCGGATTCATCCCCGCGGGCCATGCCGCCGCGTATCCAGCGGAGCACGAGCCGCTGTTCCTGGTCGGACATGCCCCGATGATTGACGAAATCCGTGAATTCCCGGGCCGCATACCAGGGCGGCATACGCCCGTCGGAAATGACCTCCCCGATCATTTCCGCCAGTGGCGCCACGTCGTTCCAGGTTTCCAGAGCGAAGGGAGCTTCCGTGCCCGGCCGATGGCATTCGACGCAGTGTTTCCGGAACAGCGGACGAATATGCTCAGTCCACGTCAGCGACGGATCCGCTTCGACCGGCTGCGGCGGAGTGATCAGACAGCCGTCCACCGGCGTTTCCGCCGGCACAGGATCGCGCCCCGCCAGAACCGCTTCGATGGCATCCTGAAGATAGTCGTGCCGGACTTTCGGCGCCGATGCGCCCAGACGATGCTGATCATCGATGCGGCCGCGATATCGCAGACGATGCTCCGCGTCCAGCACCGCCACTTCGGGGGTGCGTGTGAATCCGAGGGCCGAAGCGGAACGGCCCTCGATGTCCCGAACCATCGGAAAAGGGATGTTATAACGAATGGCCTGCACGCTGATGTCGGAAATCGTGTCGCTGTCGGTCACGTTGAGCGACACGAACTGCACGCCCCGATCGGAATACTCTTCAGACAGCCGCACCAGACGCGGCCAGTACTTCTGGACAATCGGACAGCTCGTGTTGGAAGCGACGATCACGATGGCAGCGGCATCTTCGAAATCAGACAGATCCCGCTGCAGATAGAGCCGGTCCTTGAACTGCACGCCTTCAATGCGATCTCCAGGAGCGGGACCGGAGGCTTCCGGTTCCGCGGACACCACCCGGGGCGGCAGAAACAGGGCAGAAGAAGCCAGCACGCACAGAATGAGCAGATGTTTCATCGAACAGAACTCCTGCCAGAACCGGAAATCACTGTCACCTCAGCAGTCTATCGCCGCACCCGGCCGATTGGAATCCACGAATCCCCGGTCCTCCGGATCGCGTGCATGTCAGGGCCGGCGCACACTCAGTCTGTTGTCCCGCAGGGACTTCCATCATGAAGTCGAAGTTCCAGCCGCACATCTTTCGCTTCATGACGAGACCGGCTTTGCCGGAATGCTGTCTGATCAGCGACAGAGTGAAATGCCGGAGCCACGCACGTGAGGTGCCCCGTTTTCTGTACCAGGGGTGATGAAAGTGCGGGGTGGGTAAAGGATTCCGCAGTGTGCCGGTGGAGCGAGGGCGTCGCCTGAACAGAGCCGGATCGGTATCGCGGGCGCTCCCTGAAGCAGCCTCAAAGCTGGCGCTGGTGCTGCGTGGGCCGCCGGCCATCGGATGGTGCCCGGAATTTCCCCGGACGGACTGGTGGCACCAGGGCCCGGAACCCCGCATCGCTCAGTCACGCAGTGAACGGGGCACGGAAAACGCCGAACGAGCGGTCAGTGGGGCGTAAACGATGAGCATCTGGCCGACACCATAACAGCTCCACACAGCCAGCGTGCGGTACGGAAAGGTGCCGCGAAACAAAGCCCACGCCAGAACCAGATCGCTGATCAGAAACAGACCGGCACCGATCGACAGCAGACAGAATCGCCGGTCCTGAACGGCCAGTCCGGTGGCGACACCGGCTGTTCCCGCCAGCAGGGCCGAATAGGCCAGAGCCGGCCAGATGAGCATCTGTGTGCTTTCATCGCCTGACGGCCACACAACCACGTACCAGCCCGCGGCACTGAATGCCTGCCAGATCACAACGGACATTCCCATGGCCCGGTTCGACATCAGTCCCGCATCACGCCGGGCCCGCAGACACGCGGCAATGTACAGAATGTGGCCGAGTCCGAAGGACGCCATGCCGCCCAGAACAGGATTCGGCAAAGGGATCATCGACAGACGTCCGGCCATGAAAAAATCACCCATCGCCCCGCACGTCATGCCCAGAGCGATCCGCATGGCATAAACGGATGCCGCCGAAGACCGACAGGCATGTGCCCATGCCCAGCCGGCCAGAACGAGAATCACAGACGACCCGAGCCGGCCGATTTCACTGAGACCAGGCCGTTCGGCCACATCGGCGGCCAGGCCGACGGCCAGCAGAACGGCCCACACGCCCCACAGTCCGGTCACCAGCCGCGGCACGACGGACGCGGAGGTGGCGGATGAAGCGAGGCCCGTGTCCGAACCATGGTCCATCTCAGACTGAGTGTTCACCATTGCCATCGATCGACTCCTTCATCTGCGGACCATGGGGTGGCCGGGTGGAAAGTCATTGAATCCCGATGTCAGTCAGCGCGGCTGTCGGCCACATGCAGCGTTCCCTGGAACGGACCGAAACATCCGGAACCTGCCGCCAGACGTGTGCCGGACAGATCGACATCGAATCCCTCGGGCAGCTTCGTTTCGGCCAGCAGGCGATTCTGCTGATAAACGGCCATGCATCCGTCGGCCAGGACGAACCGAAACGGCACCGGTCCCCGGGGCCATCGGATGGAAGCCGCCAGATGCCCGGGCAGTTTCAGTCGAAAAACGGCTCCATATTCCTTCCGCAGGTCGTCGGGCAGAAAATCGATCGCGTCCAGCGGGTCACCGGTCCCCTTGGCCGATGTGGACAGGTACAGGGCATCCTGGCAGGCGATCATTCCGGTCACGCGCTGGCCCCAGTGATTGAGTACGCGCCCCTGACGACGGGCCTCCGTTTCGTACGGATGCTGAAACCGGTCCGTCACCTGCGGATGGCTGAACAGCCGTCCCATGGATATCCAGGTTCCGTGGTTTTCGTCGCGGCGCCACAGTTCGGCCCACGGCCACACACCGGCCATCAGATCACCTCGACAGACCGACAAAGTCTGGCATTCCCGCGCGCTGCGGGCCACTCCCGGAAGAACGGGAGGCCAGCCGGTACGCGGGACGGCTTCCTGGCCGTCCCAGGCATGCACCAGGCCGCTGGGATAATGCGCCAGAAGCAGGTCGTCGTACCACATCATGGCCGAATAAACCTGATAGCTCGTATCGCGGTCCGGGGGCAGCTTCACCGACCAGCGGCCGTTTTCGAAGACATAGATGCCGCCCATGTTGGACACGGTCAGGACCTGCTGTTTCCACTGTCCCCAGGCAAACGGCACTTCCCGGTCGAACGGTGTGTCCAGCACGTCTGCCCGGGTCATGTCCACGGGACCGGCATCTTCCGCCGTCCACGGGCAGGCGATCAGCCGGGTGAATGGCTGTTCGCCCTGGTGTCGATGGTAGAAGAACAGGTGTCCCTGAGCGTAATAGAAGCTGGAATACCGGCCGGTCCGGGGAGGAAACAGAATCTGCCGATCGTTGTACCAGGCTGCACTGCGGCAAAAGACGAGACGCCCGGATCCGACGTGCATGATTCCGTCGCCGTCCCGCACCTGAGGCATTCCCGGCGGGCGGGCATCGTGCCAGAGGCCGGATTCCGGATCCAGACGCCGCGTGCTGCCTCCTTCGGATGACGACCACGCGTACAGATCGCCGTCGAAATCGAACAGGTACACACCGCATCCCAGACCGGGATGGGGCAGACGCTGCAGGGAAAACTGATCCGGTCCGGATGTCGGTTTCACGAAAAACTGCAGCGTGTGGCGGTCCGTTCGAAACCGCGTGTTGTACACGTCCGGAAATCCGGCTCCGGCCACCACCTGGCCGGCGGGAGACCGGAGTTCGAACAGCGTGCCGAAACTCTGACCCAGATCCTGTCCGAAATCGACGGTGCAGGTCACGTCGAGAACAGGATCAGCCGCGGCCGGAAGGCGGGGGGCCGCGCAGAGACCGGAAATCAGACCGGCAATCAGCACAGAAAGAACACGCAGGCGGCAGGCAGACATGGAGGGCGATTCATTCGGAAAGCGGAATTCGGGCGGCAAAGACGCTTTCAGGTTCCCTGTCAGCGGCATCGCGGCATCCGGAAACGGCATCACGCTTGCGTCCCGCAGAGAAAAGGATAACCATGACACGCGACCAGAACATCTGTATACACCGGAGTCACGTACAAAATGGGCCAGGAAGAAATTCACGCGTGGGTCGAGTTCAACTCCGCCACCTACCCGGTGCTCAAAGGAAAAAGCCTGCGAATCGGCCGATCCATCGACAGCGATCTGCGTCTGTTCGAAGACACGTCGGTCAGCCGGGAACACTGCGTCATTCGGTCGGAAAAAGACCGTCTGGAAATCACCGATCTGGACAGCCGCAACGGCACGGTCGTCAACGGCCGACGGATTTCCGAACCGACAGAACTGCATCACCGCGATGTCGTGAAGGTCGGCGAATCGAAGCTGACGGTTCTGTTTGAGATCGATGAAGACATCCGGGGCACGCTGACCGACTTCACGCTGGGCCGCTGACCGGCGTAACGGGGGCTCTCTGAGCGGTCCTGTCCACGCCGGAATCCTGTCCACGCCGGAAACAGCAGGGCTGTCCTGTGCGCTATTCTGCGCAGGGTTCGCACCGGAAGCGGCCGGTCCGGGCGGTGTCTGTCCGGTTTGACGGGAGCGTCGGCAGAGCCCAGGATGCGGCCCGGCATCGTCCGGCCGGTTTCCGTTTCTCCCTGCCCCGGGGCAACAGACATGTTTGAGTTCTCAGAGAAAGCCCGAACGCTTCACGCACGCGTCCGCGAATTCGTGGAACAGGAAATCGCTCCCCGGGAAGCTCTGTACGAACAGCAGGTGGCCGAAGGCGATCCGTGGGAACCGGTTCCCGTCGTGGAAGAACTCAAACAGAAAGCCCGGGCCGAAGGACTGTGGAACCTGTTTCTGCCGGACAGCGAATACGGAGCCGGGCTGACCAACCTGGAATACGCGCCGATTGCCGAAATGCTGGGACGCTACGTGATGGCTTCGGAGGTCATGAACTGCTCCGCCCCCGACACCGGCAACATGGAAGTTCTGGTGCGGTACGGAAGCGAAGCCATTCGAAAACGCTGGCTGCCTCCGCTGCTGAACGGGGAAATCCGTTCGGCCTTCTGCATGACAGAACCGGATGTGGCGTCTTCCGATGCCACCAACATTCAGGCCCGGATCGAACGCGACGGCGATGAGTATGTGATCAACGGCCGCAAGTGGTGGTCATCGGGGGCATCCGACCCGCGGTGCAAAGTCTTCATCTTCATGGGCAAGACGAATCCGGATGCTCCGCGGCACCAGCAGCAGTCCATGATCGTGGTGCCGCGCGACACGCCGGGCATCACGGTTCGCCGTCATCTGACTGTTTACGGATACGATCACGCACCGCACGGTCATGCGGAAATCGATTTCGAAAATGTGCGTGTTCCGGCGGACCACCTGCTGCTGGGAGAAGGGCGGGGCTTCGAAATCGCTCAGGGCCGACTGGGGCCGGGACGCATTCACCACTGCATGCGCAGCATCGGGATTGCTGAACGGGCTCTGGAAGCCATGTGCCGCCGCACGACCGAACGCACGGCGTTCGGGCAGAAGCTGAGCGACATGGGAACGATCCGTCAGGACATCGCCCGGTCACGCATCGAAATCGATCGCACCCGTCTGATGGTCATGCACGCGGCGTGGCTGATGGATACCGTCGGCAACAAGGGCGCCCGCAAAGAGATCGCGGCCATCAAGGTCGAAGCACCGGCCATGTCGCTGCGGGTCATTGATCGGGCGATTCAGGCCCATGGAGCGCTCGGAGT